>JANQFN010000542.1 GCA_028277825.1 Desulfarculaceae bacterium | reverse complement strand
CGCGATGTCTATACGCCCATGCCGGTGGAGACCGCCAAAGAGATAGATGAACCCCACCGCGATCAGGTTCCTCCAGTCTTCAACATGTGATACGCTGGCGTTTAATTTGACCAACGGGGGGTATCGTTCCCCGGGGGTGGGCTGCCCTGCAACCAGCTGCTGAACCAGAAATTCCTGCCCCAGCACCTGGAAGGCGAAAACCAGCAGGTGTTTTATGATTTCCTGCGCACCTGGGGTGAGCTGGAGATCTCCCACATTCAGTGCAAGGTATTCCACCGGGAGACGCTCTCGGACGCCCAGGAGCCCCCGGAAAACCATACCGACCTCATTGTCCGGGTCGCGGGCTACAGCGCCTACTTGGTGGAACTGAGCAAGGGGTTGCAGGATAGCATCATCGAGAGAACCGAGCAGAGTTTCGTCCAAGGCGAAAAAAGTGAAAGGGAGGCGCGGATCAGATGAGTAATAACAGGTGGCGTCTGTTGGAACTGGATGTGGACTCCTACGCCGAGGCCACCATCAGTTTGTCGCCGGCCATCGCCCGGACCTTGGAGGAGGAGAAGGTCCCGGAGACCCTGGCCATGTACACCCACCGCCATCCCAGCATCATCATGGGCCGTCAGAACGACCCCGATGTGGACATCAATTATGACTACTGCCAAGAGGCCGGGATCATCGTCAAGCGCATCCCGGTGCCCGGCACCATCTTCGGCCACACCGGCTACATCATGAACGTGCTGCACGTGCACCGCGACCGCATCCCCGGCGCCATCCCCGACGTCTTCGCCACCTTGAACAAGCAGTTCGCCGCCGCCTTCACCAAGGAGTGGGGAGTGGAGGCCCGGCACCGCCCCATCAACGACCTGGAGATCCTGACCGACGGCGTCTGGCAGAAAGTGGGTCCCTTCGGGCTGGTCCCTACCTGTGCTGCCGCATGGGCCTTACCGTCAGCCCCATGCCCTATGAGACGGTGGAGGCGGCCATGCCCGGCCCGCCGGAGAAATTCTTGGATAAAAAAACCAAGTCGGTCAGCACCCGGGTGGGGTCCCTGGAGAAGTCCCTGGGCCGCAAGGTGGAGATCGCCGAGGCCAAAGAGATAATCAGAGACGCCATCGCGGACCTGTTCGACATCCAGTTTGAGTCAGCGGAGCTTTCGGCGACCGAAAGGCAATACGAGCGCGAGCTTTTGGAGCGTTACGACAACGAGGAGTGGTTCTGGGCCAACTCCATACCCAAACGCTTTCCCGACATCCCCCCGGGGGCCAGTATTGCCGAGCACGCCCTGAAAATCCCCAACGGTCCCCTAGTCCGGGCCCGGGTGCTCAAGACCGATGACGCCTTTTTGGACTGCTCCCTGACCGGCTGGTACCACGGGGTGCGGCCCATTGATGCCCTGGAAAAGGTGGAGGCCCGCCTCAAGGACCTGCCCCTGGACGGGCAGGCGGTTCTGGCGGCCATTGAAAAGGCCTACCAGGAGGAGCAACTGGAGATCGACCAGTGCGCGCCTGAAGATCTGCAAAAGGTGATCATGCAGGCGCTTTAAGCGCCGTGGGCACCGCCCGCCTCGGGGCGCAAAATCCGGAGAGATAACAGGGGCGGCCCCGCTGGACGGTCTCGGATAACAATCAAGTGGAGCGGAAAATATGAGCCGGGTTGGAATTGCCCTCTGCGGGAGCTACCTTAAGGTGGGAGAGCAAGTGGCTTTCAGCACGGAAGTGGAAGAGATTTTTTATGACAGGCCTGAATTTTTCCTGAAGCACTATCGCCTGATCCGGCAAAAACAACAACCCCGACAAAAGCTCATGGTGCGCGTGGAGGGCCTGGTTGACGAGTAAGCTGCTTTAGGGCCTTTTGCGCAAGAGGTACTTGTGCCATCCGTCCATAACCAGTTCACCATTCTGGTTATGGATCGTAACTTCCATGGTCACCACTCCGGTGGTGTTTTGGGGTTTCAGTTCGGTGATGGTCAGCATGGTGTACAGAGTGTCTCCCAGGTAGACCCCTTTGAGAAACCGGGAGGATTGTTCCAGGAACCCGATCAGCGCCTCATCCACGATATGGGGAAAGCGCCCGGCCCCGGCGGCGGCGAAGCTGGCCACTTGCAGGCCGTGGGCCAGCAGATCCCGGTGGCCGTGAGCCTTGCAATATTCGATGTCGTAGTGGATGGGGTGGTTGTCGCAGGATACGGTCTGGAAGGCGGCGAAGTTGGCTTCAATGACGGTTCGCGAGGGTATGGGAAATTGCTCGCCCACCTCCAGGTCATCGAAATATTTCAATTCGCCGTATTTGGAAAATACTGAGGTGTCCATGTCTAAGCCCTTATCGTTGAGGTGAATAGCCCTAAAAAACGGCCATTGTTTGATCTAAGCTCTCAATTAATTAATTGATAATGGATATATGCTAACTAATAAAAAGAGAAATTGACTAGATAAGATTAGCTGAAAAAATACGGAAAGTAAAGTCTTAAATAATTGGTTTTTTAACAAGATAATATGCAAAATATTATAGGATTAATCGCGCCGATAAAATATTAAGCATGGCTATTTTTTAAGCCCGTTAGGATAGGTGGTGAAGATTTTGCAAGACTGATCTTCAGGATAATGGTCCGTGGTTTGAAGGGAGAAACCCATGGATATCAAAGATAGCGTTGCCGTGGTGACCGGAGGCGCCTCCGGCCTGGGCGAGGCGGCGGTGCGGGCCTTGGTCGCCGCCGGCGGCAAGGTGGCCATATTGGACCTGAATCAGGAAAGAGGCAAGGAGTTGCAGGCCGAGCTGGGGCCGGGGGCCGAATTCCACACCCTGGATGTGACCCAGGTGGATCGGATCGAAAAGGCCATCGCCCAGATCAAGGACTCCCTGGGCTCCATCGAGGTGCTGATCAACTGCGCCGGCTTCGGCGGCTCCATGAAGATCTCGGGCAAGGACGGCATCATGCCTTCCGACTGGTTCCCCACCCGGGTGGACATCAACCTGGTGGGCAGCTTCAACCTGATCCGCTCGGCGGCGCCGGTGATGATGCAAAACCAGCCCAATGAACAGGGAGAGCGCGGGGTGATCATCAACTGCGCCTCCATCGCCGCCTTTGACGGCCAGACCGGCCAGGCGGCCTACGCCGCTTCCAAAGGAGGCGTGGTCTCTCTGGCCCTGCCCCTGGCCCGGGAGTTCGCCAACGACGGCATCCGGGTGATGTCCATCCTGCCCGGGATCATGGACACGCCCCTGTTGGCCAAAAACCCGCCCCATATCCTGGAGCGGCTGGCCAAACAGGTGCCGTTTCCCCCCCGCTTGGGCTATGCCAGCGAGTTCGCCAATCTGGCCTGCCACATCATCGAGAACCCCTATCTCAACGGCGAGAGCATCCGCCTGGACGGCGCCTTGAGAATGGGCTTTGGCCGAAAGTAGGGACGGATCATGACCCAGGCGACAGCAAACCAAGTTCACGGCCCCTTGCAGGGGTACAAGGTGATCGACTTGACCCGCATGCTGCCCGGCCCCTTTGGCACCATGATGCTGGCCGATTTCGGGGCCGAGGTGACGGTGATCGAACAGCCCTCGGGCCCGGCCCTGGGGCCGCGCCGCAAGAACTTTCACGTGGACCGCAACAAGCGCAGCATCGCCCTGAACCTCAAGGACGGGCGGGCGCAGGACATTCTATACAAGTTGGTGGCCGAGGCCGACGTGTTCGTGGAGGGCTTCCGGCCGGGGGTGACCGAACGGCTGGGCATCGACTATGCCAAGCTTAAGGAACTCAATCCCGGCCTGGTCTATTG
>JANQFN010000535.1 GCA_028277825.1 Desulfarculaceae bacterium | reverse complement strand
ATCCGGCTGGCTGCCGACGGCACCGTCCTGGCCCAGGCCAAGGCCCGCTGGATGCTTAAGCTGGGCCCGGACGGCAAGCCCCTGGACGGCAGCGTCTTTCTGGGCCGCAACCCTTGAACCACCTGCTGTTGACCGTGGGCAAGCCCCGCGCCGGCTATATTGCCGAGGGGTTGGCTGATTACTTGGAGCGCCTCAAGCCTTATGGCGGCGCACAACTGGCCTCGGTCAAGGCGGCCCGGGCCGGCAAGAACATCCCTGAGCATAAGATTCTGGCTGAGGAAGGCAAAAACATCCTGGCCCGCATCCAAGACAAGGATCTGGTCTGGGCCCTGGAGCGGACGGGCAAGGCCTGGTCATCCCAGCAGTGGGCCCAGGGCCTGGATCAGGCCCGTCTCAGCGGCCGCCCCCGGCTGGTGCTGGTCATCGGCGGCGCCCTGGGCCTGGACCGGAGTGTGCAGCAGCGGGCCGACCAGCTCATCAGCCTGGGACTGCCCACCTTGGCCCATGATCTGGCCGCTTTGGTGGCTGCCGAGCAACTTTATCGGGCCTGCACCATCCTGGCGGGCACACCCTATCACCGGGCTTGAGCTGGCAGCGCATATCTGAAATTGTGCCGCATAAAAAGAAGTTATTAAGGAAAGATAAGGCTTTATTTAATAAAAAACTTTAATCAACTATTAGCGGATTCTTATTGTCCGCCCCGGTCTCAAAAAGCCTCTTTTTCAATTGGAATGCAGGCGGGTCAGCCACGCCGGGATTCGCTTCAGGGAAAGCCCCGCTAGAAATACCGGCTCATAGTCCACAAATGCATATAGCCATACGGGATCGCCGGGCAATGACAAGGAGTTTACAACTGGCTGGGAGCATCAGATAATTATATTCTTGCCGGCACCCCCACAGGGCCTGACTATTTCTTTCCCCTTCCCAACCTCTTTTCTTTTTTCTTGATCAGAAGTGGAGCCTAGTCCTTTTCGCCCAACCCCCCGATGCCCTGATTGTCCAGCACCCCCCGGGCCACTTGGCCCAGGCTCAGACCCAGGCGCCCGGCCTCTTTTTCCAGCCGGGCCAAGGCCTCTTTTGCAGACAAGCCCATTTGCTCCATGACAATGCCCTTGGCCCGCTCCAAGGCCTTGCGCTCGGCCAGACTCTTCTCCAGTCCGTTCACCTCGCCCCTGAGCTTGTGCACCAATTGAAAACCCTGCCAGGCCAAGAGCAGGGCCGGCCCCAGCAGGACCGGATCAGCCGAATGGGGCAGATAGCCGAACACGCCGGCTGATTTGGCATCGGCCGGCGGTCCGCCGTCTTCCGGCGCGGCCAAAAGCACCACCGGCACCGCGCCGGCCCGCTGCATGCGGCGGGCCGCCTCCAGGCCCGTCATGTCGGGCAAGCGCGCATTCATCAGCACCAGGTCCGAGGTCAGGACCTGACACAGCGAGCAGGCCTGCTGGCCGTTGGCGCAGACCGCGGCCACCTTGTGGCCCAGGGCCAAAAGACTCTCCTGCAAGGCCAGGCCCACCTCAGGCCGGCCCTCCACCAACAGGATTGACAATTGTGTATTTTCTGGTGAGTGGTTCACGCGGTGCCTCCCCCCGGCCCGGCTGGGCCTGACAGCGTGTAAGAAAAACCGAAATCAACTCAGGCCCAGGCCTCCTGGTTGAGCCTGTCGAATTCCGCGCCCGGCGCCTGCAACCGCACGCTCAGCCCATTCTGCCCCGGGTTCAGTTTCATCTCGCCCCTTAAGTCGCCCGAGGCCACCGCCCCGGCCACTTTGAGCCCCAGCTTAGCCTTGCTCTCCGGATCAAAGCCCGCTGGCAGGCCGGGGCCGTTGTCGCTCACCTGGAGCCAAAAGCCCTGGCTATCGCGTCTCCCTGAGATCTCCAGGCCAATGCCATTATCGCCCCTGCCGTGGCGCAGCCCATTGTCCATGATCTCGTGCAGCCACAGGGCCAGGGGCGAGGCCAGGCGCAGGCTCAAGACCAGGGGCGGCAGATCCTGCTCCACCTGGGCCGCGGAGCCCAGATTGGCCTGGGCCCTTTGGCAAACGCCCCTGGCCAGGGCGTCCAGCTCCGGCGGCTGGCCCTTTTCAGCTCTGAGACCGTAAGGCACGCTCAGGGCCCCGGCCCGGCGCTCCAGGGCCTGGGCCAGTTCCCGGGGGCTGCCACAAAACGGTGCCGCCAGAGAGGCCAAATTGCTCAAGGTCTGCAAATCATTGCAGACCCGGTGGCAAATTTTGGCTGATTCGCCCACGACTCAGGCCACCCCCTTCCCCGACAGCGTAGTTTAGACCGATTCCACGCTCTGGATTTCGGGCACCGACTGCTTGACCACCTTTTCGATGCCCATCTTCAAGGTCATCTGGCTCATGGGGCAGCCCTGGCAGGCGCCGGTGAGCTTGACTTTGACGATGCCCTCGTCAGTCACGTCCACCAGTTCCACGTCGCCGCCGTCGCGCTGCAAAGCCGGGCGCACCTTTTCCAGGGCCTGTTGCACTTGTTCTTTCAAGAAGTCTTCTCCTAAAAAGGTTATTTCCGGTTGTTCATAAAGATAACACGCCCTTAGACAGGCGCAACCTAGCTGAGGCCGTGTCCGCTGAGCCGGGTCAGCGCCTCCACGTAGCGGTCCCGGGTACCCGAGATCAACTCCGGCGGCAGCCTGGGCGCCGGCGGCTTCTTGTTGAAGCCGATCTCCTCCAGATAGTCGCGCACAAACTGCTTGTCAAAACTGGCCTGGGCCCGGCCGGGAGCGTACTGGTCGGCCGGCCAAAAACGGCTGGAGTCCGGGGTGAGCACCTCGTCGATAAGGATCAGTTCATCACCCAGCATGCCGAACTCGAATTTGGTGTCGGCGATGATGATGCCCGCCTCGGCAGCCAACTCCCGTGCGCGGGAATAGATGGCCAGGGCCTTGGAGGAGACCTCGTCGGACAACTCCTTGCCCAACAGCTTTTCGCAGGCGGCCACGTCTATGTTTTCATCGTGCTCGCCCAACTCGGCCTTGGTGCTGGGGGTGAACAGGGGCTCGGGCAACTGCTCGCTCTCCTGCATGCCCGCGGGCAGGGTATAGCCGCAGACCTGGCCGGTCTCCTGGTAGTCCTTCCAACCCGAACCGGAGATGTAGCCCCGCACGATGGCCTCCACAGGCAGGGGCTTGGCCTTTTTGACCAGCATGGAGCGGCCCTCCAGCACATCGGCAAAGGCCTGCAGTTGTTGGGGGAAGTCCTCCACCCGCCAGGCCACCAAATGGTTGGGCGTGATGTCCGCCATTTTATCGAACCAATACAAGGATATCTGGGTCAGCACCTTGCCTTTGTCCGGGATGGGATCGGGCAGCACCACGTCAAAGGCGCTGAGCCGGTCACTGGCCACGATCAGCAGGTTGTCGCCTAGGTCGTAGATGTCACGGACCTTGCCGCGGGCCTTTAGGGGGATGCCCTCCAGATTGGTTTCCAATACAGGTTGCTCGCTCATCATGTCTCCCACTGAATTTGACTCATTTTTGTTTTAGATGACGTTGACGAAACCCCGAAGGGGGTTGTATGTTGCTTCATCTGATAAACCTAGCACAAAATCCAAATAAGGAGAAAGCAAGATGCTTCAGAAGATAACTGTTATCGGCGCCGGCAACGTGGGCGCTACCTGCGCCCAGCGCGCCGCGGAAAAAGAGTTGGCCGACGTTGTCCTGGTTGACGTGGTGGAAGACATGCCCATGGGCAAGGCCCTGGACCTGTGCGAGGCCGCGCCGGTGGAAAAACACGACGCCCTGATCACCGGGGCCAATGACTACGCCCCCAGCGCGGGCTCGGACGTGATCATCGTCACCGCCGGCATCGCGCGCAAGCCCGGCATGAGCCGCGGCGATCTGATCAAGACCAACGCCGGCATCGTGGACACCGTGGTCAAACAGGCCGCTGAGCTTTCGCCGGACGCGATCTTAATCGTGGTTAGTAACCCCTTGGATGCCATGTGCCACGTGGCGCTCAAGGCCTCGGGCTTCCCCAGCGAGCGGGTCATCGGCATGGCCGGCGTGCTGGACTCGGCCCGCTTCCGCTTCTTCATCGCCGAGGCCCTGCAGGTCTCGGTGGAAAACACCCATGCGTTCGTGTTGGGCGGACACGGCGACACCATGGTGCCCCTGCCCCGTTTTTCCACCGTGTCCGGCATCCCCATTACAGAACTGCTTCCAGCCGACAAGATCGAGGCCCTGTGCCAGCGCACCGCCCAGGGCGGCGCCGAAATCGTGGGCCTTTTGAAAACCGGCAGCGCCTACTACGCCCCGGCCTCGGCCGCGGTGGAGATGGCCGAGGCCATCTTGAAGGACAAGAAAAAGATCCTGCCCTGCGCGGTGTACCTCACCGGCCAGTACGGCTATAACGACCTGTTCATCGGGGTGCCGGTGAAGCTGGGCATCGACGGCGCAGAGGAAGTGATCGAGATCAAGCTCACTGACGAGGAAAAATCGGCCCTGGACAACAGCGCCGCCGCGGTGCGCGGCCTGGTGGACACCCTGGCCGAGCTGGGCTTCTAGAGAAGACTCGTCTCAACCAATGGCAAAGGGGCTCCCACCGGGGAGCCCCTTTTATATTGCCTGAAAAACTTATCTAGAACGGTATGTCGTCATCCGGGGTGGGCGGGCCGCCGCCGTAGTCACCGCCGCCGCCACCGCCACCGTAGCCGCCGCCACCGCCGCCCTGGCCGCCGCCGCCCAGGAACTGGATGTCGCGGGCTACGATCTCGGTCATGTAGCGTTTTTCGCCGCTGTTCTTGTCTTCCCAGGAGCGGGTGCTGATGCGCCCCTCGATGTACACTTGGCGCCCCTTGGACAGATACTGGGCCGCGATCTCGCCCAGCTTGCCCCAGGCCACCACCCGGTGCCACTCGGTGCGCTCCTGCTGGTTGCCCTCGCGGTCCTTGAAACTCTCGCTGGTGGCGATACGGAAGGTGCACATGGGGGTGCCGCTTGCGGTATACTTCAGTTCCGGGTCGGCGCCCAGGTTGCCGATAAGGATAGCTTTATTGATGCCGCGGGCCATGGAATCACTCCTTTTGGTTTGACCGAGACTCTAGCACACCGCCGCGAGAGCCCGCAACAGCGGCGAGAAGGGAAACCCCGCTAAAGAAGTATGTGGAAACCGTTTAGATACGTTTGGTCGGCCTGGGGCATGGTCTGGCTGACCTTTTTGACCGCTGTGATCGGCCTGCCCGTCATCGTGGCGGGCCTTTTGGGCGCGGGCGACCGCAGCCTGCAATGGGCCCCGCGCCTGTGGGCCCGGCTCTTGATGATAGGCATCGCCTGCCGCGCCAAGATCAAGGGGCTTAAGAACCTGGAAGCGGGCGCAACCTATGTGTTCGCCGGCAACCACACCTCGGCCCTGGACATCCCGGCCCTGCAATCGGTGCTGCCCAAGAACTTCCGTTGGATCGCCAAAAAGGAGCTTTTTTCCATTGTGGTGTTCGGCCCGGCCCTCAGGGCGGTGGGCGGCATCCCCATTGACCGCTCCGCCGGGCGCCAGGCCCTGCAAAGCCTGCTGGAGGCCTCGCGCAAGGTGGAAAAGGACGCATCCGTGCTGATCTTTCCCGAGGGCACCCGCTCTGAGGACGGGGTGTTGTTGCCCTTTAAGAGCGGGGGCTTTTTATTGGCCATCAAGTCGCAACGGCCGGTGGTGCCCTTTTTCATGTACGGCGCCCGCCACGCCCTGGCCAATGACCGCTTTTTGCTGGACCCGGGCCCCATCCGGGTGATCTGCGGGGAACCAATCTCCACCGAGGGCTACAGCGCCGGCGACCGCGAGATGCTGGCCCGCACGGTGCGTAAGCGCATCCTGGATTTACAGCGCGGCTTGGAGCCGGAGTTGGTTGACAGGGCCGAAGAGGCGGCCTAGGCTTGAGTTACCCTGCTCCGGGCCGTTTGGGCGCGGGGACAGTTAACCGTGCGAAATTCTGAAAGATAGGACATTTGGCCATCCGCCGCAAAAAAAAACGGCCCCTGAAGACAAAAAGCGCTCCAGCCCAGAAGCACTGGCCCTGGTATCTGGCTTCCATCCTTTTAGCCGCCCTGGCCCTGGCCTTGGCCGTGACCCTGTTGGGCTTCCACGCCAGCGACCCCACCCCGGCCAACGACGCCATCCGCCCGGTGAAAAACTATCTGGGCCTGCCCGGCGCCCTGGTGGCGGCCACGGCCTACGACATGTTCGGCCTGGGCGCCTGGTGGCTGGTGGCGCTGTGCGGCCTGGCCTCCTGGCTGCTGTGGCAGGGCCGGGGCGGCGGCCGCATGCTGCCCTTTTGGGCCAGCGGCATCTGGCTGCTGGTGGCCACGGCGGCGCTTTTGGGCGCGGCCGGCGGCGGGGTGGCCCTGGCCGGCGGGCTGCTTCCCTGGGGCGGCCGGGCGGGAGCGGCCATGGCCCAGGGCCTGGCCGGCTCCGGGGCCTGGGCGGCCTGGACCTTTCCCCTGGCCGCGGTCCTGGCCGGCCTGGCCGGCCTGGGCTGGGCATCCTGGCCGGAGGCCGGGCCCTTCTTGGCGGCCAGGCCCGAAAAGAAAGCGCCCGCCCCGCCGGTGATCAAGACCCC
>JANQFN010000528.1 GCA_028277825.1 Desulfarculaceae bacterium | reverse complement strand
GGGTCGTTGGGGGTCCACTCGCCTGCTCACGCTAAGTTAAGGTCTTCCGCCTGCCGGGCGAATGGCCCAGCATAGCCCGGCCCAGGCGAATTGGGAAGTGAGTTTAAGGGAAGAGAGACCTATCTGGCTTCCAAGTCGGCCAAGCAAGGAAAGCCGGCGCTTGATTCGGCAAAGGCCACCCCGCGCATGATGGCCCGGCTCAGGCAGTCAGCCGCGGCCGCGCCGATCTCGCTGATGGCCAGGGCGGCCGGCGGTCCGAAAAAGCCAGGTGCCTCGGGCAACTCCTTTTGGCTCGTGGCCAGACAGAACACGGTGTCGCCGTCAAACATGGTGTGCGCCGGCCGGATGGCCCGGCCCAGGCCGTCGTGGGCCATCTGGGCCACCTTTTGGCATTGCGCCTTGTCCAGCACCCCGTCCGTGGCCACCACCGCGATGGTGGTGTTCTTGGCCGGCTCGGGCGGCCAGGGTGGCAGCAACCGGGGGATCTGTGCTTCCGGCCCCAGATCGCCCGGCAGTGCCCGGCCCAGTTCCCAGAATAGGCCGGTGTCCGGGTCCAGCATCGAGCCCAAAGAGTTTACCGCCACCAGGGCGGCCACGGTCAAGCCGCTGTCCAGCGCCAGGCTGGCTGAGCCCAGGCCGCCCTTTACCCCTCCGGCTACCGCTCCGGCGCCCGCGCCCACGCAGCCCAGTTCCACAGGTCCGTCACCAGCGGCCTCGCAGGCCCGGCGGCCCCAGTCCGGGCTGATGGGCGGCACGAATTCCTTGCCCCGGCCCAGGTCGAACAGCACCGCGCCGGGCACGATGGGCGCCACGTGGCCCTGATCATCCAGGACAAAGCCTCGGCCCTGTTCCTTGAGCCAATCAACCACGCCGTCCATGCTGGCCTGGCCGTACACCGAGCCGCCGGAGAGCACCACCGCCTGCACCTCTTGAACCAAATTGCTGGGCTGCAGGAGATCGGTCTCCCTGGTGCCGGGGGCGGAGCCGCGCACATCCACACCAGCGGTTGCATTATCCGGGGCCAGCACCACGGTCACCCCGCAGGCGAACTCGGGTTCAGCGTAGGAGCCCACCAGCAGGCCGGGCAAGTCGGTCAGGTCGTTGTGGGGGCCGGGCGAGGGCATGGGGGTCCTCCCTGGAAAACAAAATTATATTCAGCTTAATGCATTATTTCTCAGGGATCAAAGGTGCTGGACCCCCAAATCTGCTTCTCATCGGGCAAAAAGCGCCCATCGTCCACGCCCACCTCGCGCCCGATAATCGCGTTCAGCTTTTCATTCATGGCCAGGAGCAGTTCGCCGTTTTTCTTGGGCTCCAGCGACAGATTTTGCATCTCCGTAGGATCGCTTTGGAGATCAAACAGCTCCATGTCGTTCAGCGCGAAAAGCTCTTCAATGGTTTTTGGTTGGTTGAAGCGCCTGGGTGAGAAGTAGCGGCTGAACTTGTAACGTCCGTCAAACACACTGCGGATGGCGCCCCGCTTGTTCAAGTCGATTTTAAAGCCTTGTTGCGCGACCTTCTTGGGGTCACCGCCGCCATTTAAGTACCTCTGGATCTCACGGGTGAAATTGGCGTCCATATAAAGATACATATCAAAGCAATACAGGGTGGCCGGACGAAGGTCATGGACGCCGGCCTTGGCGCCCCTGGCCAACAGCGGGGTCAGGTCCTTGCCCTTGAGCTTATTGGTCAGGCCGGCCTTTTTGGGATCGTCCGAACCGGTCCAGGCAACCAGGCTGGGCACCAGGTCGATATGCGAGGTCAGGGCTGGGCAGGTCTGGCCGTGGGTCTGGCTGTAACCGGGATGGGAGATGAGCAGAGGGACGTGGTTCTGTTCCCGGTAAGCGGTGGAGCCCTTGCCGTGGGTACCATGGGCCCCGCCCAGTTCGCCATGGTCAGCGGTCATCACCACGATGGTGCTTTCGGCCAAGCCCAGGTCCTCCAACTCGGCCAAGACGCCCTGGAGCACCCGGTCGGTCTGCTGTATGCAGTTGAAGTAGTAGTTCAACAACCGCCACCAGCGGAGGTCCTGGTCCGGGAAGTTGCCCACCAGGGCGCCCCGGGCCAGTTGGTATTGCAGATGCGCCGGCGGCCGCCCCGGCGCGTCAAAGGGCTGGTGCCGGGTGGGGGGCAGGGGGAATTGCCACTTTTGGCGGTACAGAGTCGTATCCGGGTCGCGCGCTATGGCCATAAGGGGCTTGGGCCGGTCCTGCACATTCTCGCCCGGCGCGTCGGTGTTATAGAACATCACGTCATGGGGGTTGACCAAGTTCATGGCCAGAAACCAGGGCTGGCCCTTTTGGCTCATGGGCTGGCCGCGCAGTCTGAGCCAGCGCCGGACCTGGGCCCCGACCATGCCGTCGTTGAGGTACCCGCCCCGGGTACTGCCGATGACATCGCCGATGCCCACGTAATCCCGAAACCCGTAGCTCTCCATGTTCTGGGTAAGCTTTTCCTGGGGAATGGCGTACTCGTTGTGAGTGCCCAGGGACTTGGACATGTGCCACTTACCCAGATAGGCGGGGTGATAGCCAGCCGCGGCCAGCATGTCGCCCAGGGTGGGGATATCGTGTCCCAGGTTCTTTTGCCAGGGGGTGTCCATGTTGTCAAACAGCTTGGTGCGGGGCATGTGCTGGCCGGTGTAGATGGTAGAGCGCGAGGAGGTGCACACCGCGGCGGCTATGTGGTGGTTCACAAAGGTCACACCGCGCTTTTGCAGGCACTCCCGGCCGGGCAGGCTATAGCCTTTGGGATATTCACCTGGGGCGAAATAGCGCTCCTGGTCGGTGAGGATGAACAGGATGTTGTACGGCCCCTGGTGTGGATTTTTGCCCGGCTTGACTGCGCCGCTGGAGGGCTTGTCCTTGGCGCGCGCCGCTGCCGGCCCCAGGGCCAACAGGGCCCCGGCCGCGCCGGCGGCCTTGAGGAATCTGCGGCGGGTTACCTTGGCATCCGGATGATCTTCATCAAGTGGCATGCTTTCACCTCCGTATATCAACCGCCTCTGACGTCGTATAATGCCTGAATGCGAATTGACCTTTATTCAGTATGGGCAACAGCGCCATTGAATAGAAGGGGTAGGGGGAAATGAACGTAAAGAGCCACCTGTGGAAGGGACAAGCCTGGCATGCCCTGCTGCTGTTGCTTTTATTTGCTGGGTTATGGCTCAGCGGCTACATACCCTCACGGCACAGCGGCTCTTTGTGGGGCCTGTCCACGGACACTTGGTTCTGGCTGTGCGTGGTCAATGCCGTCGCCCATCAATATTACGTGTGGCTCTGCTGGCGTCTGGAACTGGACGGCCACCGCCTGAGCCGCGCCCTGGGCAAACATGCCTTTGGCATTTACGCTGTGCTGTTTTTTATCCTAATCTTGCTACGGCCGTTGTTGCTTCTGGCCCTGGCAGTGGCCAACCGGGGCACTTTGCCCACCGCCCCGCCCTGGGCCCTTATCATCGGTCTGCTACTGTTCATCCCCAGCCTATACTTGGGCTACTCGGTCAAGCGTTATTTCAGCCTGAAGCGGGCCTTTGGCATCGATCATTTTGACCCGGCCTATGCTTCCATGCCCATGGTCAGGCAGGGCATCTTCCGCTGGTCGCCCAACGCCATGTACGTGTTCGGCTTCATGGGCCTGTGGGCCATAGCCATCGGCCTGGCCTCCACCGCAGCGCTGATCATGACCCTGTTCAGTCACCTCTACATCTGGGTGCACTACTTTTGCACCGAGAAGCCGGACATGGCGGTCATTTATGGGGGAGGGAAGGGCGCTGATAACTAGGTCAGCACCTGCTTGAAGCAACCCTTCAGCCGGGGGCCACTCTTAAGACAGTTAAAAGGGAATAATGAACCAGCAGGGAGAAGTGTTTAGCAGCGAGGACACTGCCAAGAAGCTCCCTCCGGTACTGCGGGGTGGTTGCGGTTTTCCAGCTTTTCTGCCGGTGGTCCGGACCGTTCCAAAACAAAGCCCCTCCCGGCTTCACTAGAAGCCAGGAGGGGCGATCATGATCCCGTGGCCGGCGCCTTTAGGCCAGCCCTTTTTTGTTACCTGTATTCTTTCTTAAGCCAGAGCCGGCGTCAGGCGCAAAGTCAGTCCGGCTCCGGGCCTACCTGGGCTCCAGCTTGATCTTGAAACCGCCCTTGCTCTTGGTGTTGACCGCCAAGAGGAGCTTGTTGCCCTTGAGCACCGCGCTCTGCACGCTGAGCACCATCTCCTCGATGTTGTATTTCTTGAGCGCGGCCAAGAGCATATCCATGTCCATCTCGCCGGCCTTCATGAAGGCCATGGGCAATTCCTGGCTCTGGGGGAAGACCAGCACCACCTTTTGCGGCGGCTCAGCCTGGGCCGGGGTGGCGAGCAGGGCGGGGGGGACCAACAGGCAGGCCAATAGGGCGATCACCATGGCTAGACGCATTTTGTTTCTCCTAAAGAATAGGGTCGTGTCTGGGGGAGCCAAGCCAGCTTGGCCCTGAAAGGGGCATATAAAAATGGTAGGGCAGGGGATAAGCTACGTCAATAGCGGCCACATCCATACTAAAGGCCCCGGCCTTGGCGGCCGGGGCCTGATTCACCTTGTGTACCGCTGGTTTACTTGCCGGCGGACCACTCTGCCACTTGCTCGGGCGAAATGATGTCCCCGTATTTCTCCTTGAGCTCCAGCATCTCAGCCTTTTGCTCATCGTATATCTCGAACAGGATCTCCGGGATGTTGTCTTCGGTCTTGAAGGCCTCGTACTGCAGATCAATACGGGCGATGATGTTGTCCGCGTACAGGGAGAACTGCTTGTCGTAGAGCTCCTGGGGATAGTCCTTTTCCAACAACTCGGCGAACATGGCTTTGAGGTCAGCGTAGGCGGGGATCAGGCCCACCGGCGTGGAGATGGTGTCCACCTCGTTGTGGATCAAACGGTCCAGCCAGCCCAGCCACACGCGCACGTCGCGTTTTTCGCCCAGGAGCTGGGAGCCCTGGCCGCCGCGGGCTTCG
>JANQFN010000513.1 GCA_028277825.1 Desulfarculaceae bacterium | reverse complement strand
GCCCCGTTCTCCGGCCAGGTCCGCCACCCGGCGGTTGGTGGCTTCGTCGTCGGTGGCGCATATGACCAGGGCGGCGTCCTCCAGGTCAGAGGGCTCAAAGCCGCGCTCAATAAGCTCCACGCCCTCGTGTTCGGCCTGTTCCCGGGTCTCGGCGACCAGCTCCGGGGCCACCAGGCGCACCCGGGCCCCCACCTCCAACAGCGAGGCGATCTTGCGCGCCGCCACCTGGCCGCCGCCCACCAGGAGCACTAAACGGTCACGTAGGTCCAACAGCGCGGGATAGTAAACCAAATAACTCTCCAGTCTGATTCCCCGCAAGGATATCACTTGCCGGGCCGGGGTGAAACCCGCGGGCCGCTTTTTTGTGTCCAGCCGAAACCACGCAAAAAGGGCCTTCCCCCTGGGAAGGCCCCTGATCGGCTCAGGTTATTTCTTACATCGCGGCCTTGATTACTTCCAGGGCCTTGTTCAGATTAAAGTCCAGGGCGCCGGTGTTGAGCACCAGCTTGTAGGCGTGCGGGTTGCCCCAGTGCTTGCCAAAATAATGCTCCACGAAACCCTGGGAAATGTCATCCTGACGCTGGCATTCGGCCAGGGCCTGCCCGGCGGAGATGTTGTACTTGGCGGCCAGGCGCCGGCCGCGATCCTCCAGGGGGGCCACCGCCCGGAAATGCTGGACCCCGGGATGGTCGGCCAGGATGTACTGCGCCCCCCAGCCCAGGATCACCACGTCGCCGGCCTGGGCCAGGTCCATTACCAGTTGCCTCACAGCCTCGAAATAGCGTTTGTCGTCCAGGGCGGCCTCGGGCTTTTGGGCGATCTTTCTGACCGTGTGCAAAAACACCTCGTCCACCAGCTTGAACCAGGAAAGTTCCCGGCCCCGGTGCAATAGCTCCATCTCGGCTTCGCTCATCTTTAGGCGCTCGGTCAGTTCGGACACCACCGCCTTGCCCGCCACCTGACAGCCCAAATCCCGGGCCAGCAGTTGGGCCAGCTCCACGCCGCCACAGGAGAACTCTTTGCTGAAAGTGATTACGGACATGTTGGTTTGCTTTATCGCCCCGGTTCAGGGGCCTTTGGTTGGCTAGCCCGCATATTTCACGAAGGCCGGCCGTCCGGCTGCGCCAGCCACCGGCATACGGTGTTGCCGGCTGCGCTTGGGCCTCCACGTAGC
>JANQFN010000490.1 GCA_028277825.1 Desulfarculaceae bacterium | reverse complement strand
AGCAGGCTCCCCGCCTCAGGCCGCGCCGATGTTCAGCGAATACTGCAGCACTATGTAGAGCACATACAGCCCCAGGATGAAGCCCCCCTGCCAGCGCTTGAACCAGCCGTCGGTGTTCATGAAGATGAATACCCGAAAAGAGTAGAGGATCAAGAGCATGGCTGGGAAATGGAAGTAGAAGAAGTTGGGCGGGATCTCCAGGGGACGCGCCACCGAGGCCGCGCCGATCACGAACAGGCAGTTGAGCACGTCCGCACCCACCACGTTGCCCACCATGATCTGGGGGTGGCCTTTACGCACCGCGCTGATGGCAGTGACCAACTCGGGCAGCGAGGTGCCGAAGGCCACCAGGGTGGCGGCGATGATGTCCTGGGGCACCCCCATGCGCAGCGCCCCCACCGCCGCGGTGGGGATCAAAACCCGCGAGCCGGCCACTACCCCGATGAGGCCCACCAGGATGAACAGCAGAGACTTGCCCGGACTCCAGTCGTGTTCGAACTCCGCCTCGCTGGGCAATCCGCTCTGCTTGGCCCAGCGGTAGGCCATGTAGAGGTAGCCCAACAGCAGTATGAGAAAGAACACCCCCACCCCGCGGCCCAGCACCGGCGCGCCGGCGGTGGCATAGAGCGAGACCAGGGCGATGACCACCAACAGGGTGGCCGAACCCACCTGCACCCAGCCGGTGCGGTTGAGGATATAGCGCCTCACCGGCACCCGGCTGATCAGGCACATCAGGCCGAAGATCAGACCGGTGTCGCAGATGATGGAGCCCACCCCGTTGCCCAGGGCCAGGCCGGGGTTGCCGGTCCAGGCGGCCAGGACCGAGACAAAGGCCTCGGGGGTGGTGGTGCCCAGGGAAATGATGGTGGCCCCGATCACGATGCGGGGCAGGCCGGTGCGCCGGGCCAGGGCCACCGCGCCGTCGATCATCCAGTCCGCGCCCTTGGAGAGCACCGCGATGCACAGCGCCATCAGCACCAAAAGGCCCCAGGTGGGCAGCCCCGCCACCGCCTGGTTCAAGAGGTGCTCGTTGGTGATCCACTCAAAAATGCTGTGTTCCATATCCACCTTGCGCGCCGCCGGGCCGTCCGGCGCCGGTTGTTTTCACCGGGCCCAGACCCGCGAACGGCCCATATTAACATGATTGACCCGGCCCCAGGAAAGGAGCCGGGCGCAAAGGACAAAAAGCCGGCGGCCTATTCTTGCAACGGCTCCACCTCGATTTGACGGTCCAGGGCCAGCAGGAACTGGCTGGTGCGTCGGTCCAGGCGGTTTTTCATGATGGTGATGAATTTCCTGAGCAACTGATAGCCCACATCCCGGTCGCTGTCCAAGAGGTCCAGCATGGTCTGGGCGGAGATCATCAGCACCTGACAAGGTTCCAGGGCCACGGCGTCGTTGCGGTGGCTGGAGCCGGGCAGCAGCACCCCCCAGCCGAAGGAATAGCCTTCTTTGATGGTGCCCAGGCTGACGATCAGGCCCGGCTTGGCTTCGGCGTTCAACAGGATCTTGCCCCGGAGCAGCATGCCGAAGCTGTCGGCCGGCTCGCCGTGCTTGAAGATCACGTCGTTTTCCTTATAGTTGACCTCCTCGGCCAAGGGAGCCAGCTTATCCAGCACCGAATCGGGCAGGTCCTGCATCAGGTTGATTTTTCTTAAGTCCTCTGCGGTCGCCATGACTATTCCCCAGAGTTAAAAGACAAAGAGCAATATCACCATGACCAGGGCCATGGCCGCGGCCAGCCCCACCGGCAAAACGCTGGCCTGCATGGCGCCGCGCAAAGTGGCCTGGCGGCGCTCCAGTTCTGGGCCGCGCACCCCCATGATACCCCACCAGGGCCGTGCCGCCCACAGGGCCAAACGGCTGGGGCCGTCGGCGAAGTAGCGCCCCAGCCCCTCTGATAGCCTGCGCACCAGCACCCGGTCCGAGGCCCGGTTGATGCCGTTGAGGGCCGCGTCACACAGGCGGTAGAAGGCCCGGCCGCCCATGCGGTAGAACCAGTCGAAGTCCAGGTTGATGGCCCGTTGCTCGGCCGGGTAGAGGCCCGACATCATCAGCAGGCAGAAGGCCAGCGCCCCGAACATCAACAGCTCCAGTTGGCCTATGACGTGCGCCCCGGTGTAGGGCACATAATCCACCGGGAAGGGCAGCAGGCTGTACAGCGGAGCGGGATACACCCCGATGAATATGCAGAAAAAGGCGGCGCCGCCCATGGCCAAGAGCATGGGCAGGGGCGCCTCCTTGGGTCTCAAGCCGGAGTCGTGGCCGAAGAACATGAAAAAGGGCACCTTGATGCCCGCGTGGTGGAACACGCCGGCGCTGGCGAACTGCAGCATGAGCCACACCACCATCAGGCCGCCGGCCCCGCTGGCCGAGACGATCATGGACTTGGTCACAAAGCCCGAGAACAGAGGGAAGGCGCTGATGGAGGCCGCCCCGATGATGCAGGCGATACAGGTGAGCGGCATATATTTGTATAGCCCGCCCAAATCGGTGCACAGAATTTTGCCGGTGCGATACATCACCGCGCCGGCGGACATGAACAAAAGAGCCTTGTAGAGGATATGGGCAAAGGCGTGGCTCACCGCGCCGTTTAGGGCCAGGGGGGTTCCGATGCCGATGCCGCACATCATGAAGCCCACCTGGTTGATCAGGCTGTAGGAGAGTACCCCCCGGATGTCGTTTTCCAGCACCGCATAGAAGATGGGGAAGAAGGTCATGAAGGCGCCCAGCCAGATGAGCACATCCGCCCCGGCAAAGGTGCGGGCCATGAGATACACCGCGCTCTTGGTGGTGAAGGCGGAGAGGAACACCGCGCCGGTGGCGGTGGCCTTGGGATAGGCGTCCTTGAGCCAGGGGTGCAGGGGCGGGATCGCGGCGTTGACCGCGATGCCCAAAAAGATCAGCCAGTTGGCCGCCGAGCCGTCGATGCCGAGGTGACCCACCTCCAGCTTGCCCGAGGCGGCCAGGCGCATGATGATGCCGGCCAGGAGGAACAGACCGCCGGTGAGGTGCACCAAGAGATAGCGCGCCGCCGCCCGCCGCGCCGCCGGGGTGCGCGCGGCCAGGATCAGGAAGGTGGAGGCCACCGCCATCAGTTCCCAGAAGATGTAGAGGCTGAAGAAGTCGCCGGCGAAAGTAACCCCCAGGGCGCTGCCCGCGTACACCAGGGCCGAGCAGCGCTCCAGATCGTCCTCAACCCGCCAGGCGAAAAGCATGGCTAAAAAGGCAATCAGGGAAAAGATGTAGCCGAAGACTTTGCTCAGCTTGTCCACCTGGCCCAGCACCAGGTCATAATCCAAAAAGGTGACGGTCCAATGGGCCCCCAAAGGGGTGGCCGATATCAGGGCTATGCTCAAAAGCGGCGCCACCAGGCCCAGGACCTTCTTCACCCGCGAAGACACCAGGGGGGTGATGGCGGCGGCGATGATGAAGATCAGGGCCGGGGGAAGACTAGCGGTCATAGTAGTCCTCCCGGCGCTTTACGATTATGCGGAGCACCTTGGCCGCCAGGACCAGAAGCACGCAGGACACGAAACCGTAGGCGGCGAAGAAATCGGGCACGTCCTCCCAGCCGAAATAGCCGTGCTTGGCGATGAAGAAGTCCACCACCAGCAGCACCACCAGGGAGGCGAAGAAAAAGGCCATGAAGCGCCGGAAGTTGCCCGGTTTGTCAAAGAAGCCTTTTTTGTCCGGCACCGGCATCAGTGTCCCCCTCCCGCGCCGCCCAAAAGGCCGCTGAACACCAGCAAGAGGAACACACACCCCGCGGCCAGGGAGATGTAGAAAGCGGCCGTAAAACCGGGCACCGGGTCGTGCTTGAGTTCCATGCGCGGATGATCGTCATGGTTTTGCATGGCTCATCCTCCAAACAGGCCGGCCACCGCTATCTGGGTCAGACGCAGAAACGGCTGGGGATAGAAGAACAACAACAGGGAGCAGAAGGCGGTGATCAACAGCGGCGCCAGGCACCAGGAGGGCGCCTCCTTGAACCCCATTTGGAATTCGGGCTCGGTAGCCTTTTTGAAAAATCCCCGGTAGACGATGGGCAAAAAATAGGCCGCGTTCAACAGGGAACTGACCAACAGCACCACCATGAACACCACGCGGTGCGCGTCCATAGTGCCCACCAGCAAAAACCATTTGCTGATGAAGCCGCCGGCCGGGGGCAGGCCGATCACCGAGAGGCTGCCCACCAAAAAGGCGGTCAGGGTCAGGGGCATGCGCCGGCCCAGCCCGTTCATCTGGCTGATGTACTTGCGACCGGTGGCCACGAAGATGGCCCCGGCGCAGAAAAACAAGGTGATCTTGCCAAAGGCGTGCATCACGATATGCAGCACCCCGCCGGTGACGCCGATGGGCACCAGGAGGCTCAGGCCCAGGATTATGTAGGAAAGCTGGCCGATGGTGGAAAAGGCCAGGCGGCGCTTGAGCTCGTCCTGGCTCAGGGCGATGAGGCTGGCCACGATCACCGTGAAGGAGGCAATGTAGCCCAAGACCAGGCCCAGGTCCATTTCGGCCAACAGGCCCACCCCGAAGATGCCGGTGAGCACCCGCACGATGGAGAAGACCCCCACCTTGACCACCGCCACCGCGTGCAACAGGGCGCTGACCGGGGTGGGGGCCACCATGGCCGCCGGCAGCCAGGAGTGCAGGGGCATCACCCCGGCCTTGGCCAGGCCGAAAACGTACATCAGCATCAGGACCAGCACCAGCCAGTAGGGCGCCTTGCCGGCCAGCACGCCGGCGGCGGAGAACTCGCCGGTTCCGGCCAGGCCGTAGGTGATCAACACCGCCGGCAGTAAAAGGCCGATGGAACTGCCCACGATGTAGAGCAGGTACTTGCGTCCCGAGGAGCGGGCCTCGCGGTCCTGGTGATGGGTGACCAGGGGCCAGGTGGACAGAGAGAGCATCTCGTAGAAAAGGTACAGGGTCAGAAGGTTGGCCGAAAAGGCCACGCCGATGGTGGCTGAGAGCGCCAGGGCGAAAAATGAGTAGTAGCGGGTCTGGCTGTGCTCGTCCAAGCCGCGCATGTAGCCGATGGAGTAGGCCGAGGTGACGATCCAGAGGATGGAGGCCACCAGGGCGAAGATCAGCCCCAGGGCGTCCACCTTCAAGGCGATGGCCACCCCGGGCAGCACCTCCACCACATGGCAGAGCACCACCTGGCCGGCCAGCACCGCCGGCACCAGGCTGATCACCAACAGGAGCTTGATCACCCCGGCGGCGAAGGTGAAACCCTCGCGCACGTTGGGCCAGCGGGCCGAGGCCAGACCCGGCACCACCGCGATGGAGACCAGCACGGCCAAAAGCGGGACTATGGAGTTTACGCTATGCTCCACCGCCTCCCCCTACTTAAGCCCCAAGGGCAGGCCCAGGTCGATGACCCCGGCCACCAGTTCCTTGCTGTAAAGCCCCAGCACCACCAGCCCGATGGCGGTCACCACCAGGGGCACCACCACCTGGGCCGGCGCTTCGCGCACCGCCAGGGCACTGACCTGGCCGTGGCCGCCGTTATCGTGGCCGTGTCCGTGGGCGCTGAAGGGTTCAAAATAGGCAATCTCGAAAATCTTGAAGAACAGGATCAGGTTGACCAGGCTGGAGAACAGCAGCGCCGCGATATAGCCCCAGGCTCCGGCCTGGATGCCGGCGGAGATGAGATACCACTTGCTGAAAAAGCCGCAGGTGGGGGGCACGCCGATGATGGACAGCCCGCCGATGACCAGGGCGCCCATGGTGAAGGGCATGGTCTTGAACAGACCCTGGAAGCTGGTGAGCTTGGTGTCCTTCAGGCGGAAGGAAAGGGCCGCCGCCGCCAAAAACACGCAGAGGGTCATGGCCGCGTCGTTGACCAGGTGCAGCATGCTGCCGGTCATGCCCAGGCGATTGCCCAGCCAGGCCCCGCCCACCATGTAACCCACCTCGCTGACGATGATGTAGGCCAGCAGGCGTTTGAAGTCCTTGGCCGCCAGGGCCATGATCGCCCCGGCCACGATGGCTATCACCGCCAGCCACACCACCACCTGGTTCAGAAGCCCGAAGGAAAAACTGTAAGCCGGGGTGAAGACCGTGAGCATCATGCGGATCATCACGTAGATCATCACCTTGGTCATCAAGGGCGCCAACAGACCGGCCGAAGGCGGCGGGGCATAGGTATAGGCGTTGGGCAGCCAGGAGTGCAGGGGGAAAAACGCCGCCTTGAACCAGATGCCCACCATGATCATAACGAAGGCGGCGAACACCGCCGTGGAACCGTAGAGCCCGGGCAGGCGCTGGGCGATGTCCACCATGTTCAGGCTGCCGGTCATGGCGTACAAAAAGCCCACCCCCAACAAATAGAAGGAGGCGCCGATGGTGCCCACGAGCACGTAATTGAGCGCCGAGAGCGGCGCGCGGTCATCGCCCATGGCCACCAGGGCGTAGCCGGTCAGGGAGGCGATTTCCAACAGAACGTAGAGGTTGAACACGTCGCCGGTGATCACCATGCCCATCAGGCCGGTGACCGCCAGGATATAGAGCGCGTAGAAGGCGCCGATGCGGTAGAAGGGCTGGGCGTCGATGAACTGCCGCGAGGCCACCAGGTTGACCAGGGCCACCGCCGCCACCACCGCCAGGACCAGGGCGTTGAGCGCGTCCACGTTGTAGACGATGCCCCAGGGCGGGTCCCAGCCGCCCAGCTTGTAGATCAGGGGGCCGTCCACCAGCACCTGATGCAGCACGCCAATCGAGGAGCCCAGAGCCACCACCATTGAGACCATGGCCAGGGGGTAGCACAGGCCGCGCCGGGTGAAGCCCGCGATGAAGATCAGGCAGGCGCCGATCAGGGGAGCCACTATGATAAAGGCTGGCAGTTGCTCACTCATGACTTGTTGATCTGATCCTGTATCTCGGGCTCCTCCAGGGTGCCGTAGCGCTGATAAACCTTGACGGCCAGAGACAGGGCCACCCCCAAGGTGGCCACCGCCACCACGATGGCCGTGAGCATGAGCACGTGGGGCAGGGGGTTGATGTAGTCGGCGGCCTTTATGGCGTGCTCGGCCGCCTCGGGTCCGTGGTCGTGCATGAGAATGGGTATGGTGGCGCCCTTTTTGGCGCCGATGGATATGTAGAACAGGATGATGGCGGTCTGGAAGATGGACATGCCGATGATCTTTTTGACCAGGTTGCGTTTGGCGATCACGGCGTACAGGCCGATCATCATGATGGTGATGTAGGCGATGTAATTGTAGCCGCCGGCGATTTTGCTCAGCAGGTCGTCCATGCTACAGGCCCTCGTCCAGGGCCCCGGCCGAGGCCACGTTGCGGTAGATCAAAAACATGGTGGCCATCACCGCCACCGCCACGCCCACCTCCACGAAGAGGATGCCCAGGTTGCGGGCGATCACCTGGTCCACCCCCATGAGCCCGGCCAGGGCGGCGTAGTCCAGGAAGTTGCTTCCCAGGGCCAGGGTCACGGCCCCCACGCCCACGTAGATCAAGACCCCCAGGGCGGAAAGGATGCTGTTCTTGCTCTCGCCCAAGGTGGCCTGGGCGGTGCGCAGGTCGCGGGAGATGGCCAACAGCACCAGGCTGGCCCCCAGGATGACGCCACCCTGAAAGCCGCCGCCCGGGCTGTGGTGCCCGTGCACCACCACATAGAGCGCAAATATCTGGATAAAGGGGATCAGTATGCGGCTGGCCACCTCCACTATGGGGTCTTTGGGCGCCCAGTCGCGGTCGATGGGCTCCAGTTCGGTGTGCTCGCCCTTGAGACGGTAGCCCCGCGGCACTTGGATCACGGTGCCCGAGGGCTTGTGCCGGTAGAGGTGGCTGGGCGGCTCGGAGAAGTGATAAAAGCGCAGCAGCAGAAAACAGGCCACGCCGGCGGCGAACACCACCGTGGTCTCGAACATGGTGTCGTAACTACGGTAGTCGGCCAGCACCGCGGTGACGATGTTGGGTGTGGCGGTGTCCTCATAGGCCTTTTCGATGAAATAGGGGGAAAGGTGGGTGGAGGCCGGAGAGTTGGGGTCGCCCAAGCGCGGGAAATCCGCCGCCGCAAAGGCCAAAAAGCCCCAACACAAAAGCACCAGTATGAGGGCCAGCTTTTTCAATCCTTGGTCCTCCGGCTGGTGCGGAAGACCGCAGCCACCATGAATACCGTACTGACCCCGGCGCCCACCGAAGCCTCGGTGAAGGCCACGTCCACCGCGCCCATGATGGCCCAAAGCAAACAAAGCATGAAGCTGTAGGCCCCAAAGAGAATGGCCGCGCCCAACAGGTCCTTGACCCAGATGGCCCCCACTGCACAGATCATCACCAGGGTGAGGATGACCATGTCCAGTTCGACGACCATCAGCGTCCTCCCTTCCCCGCCGGAAGCTCAAAACCCCGCCGGCTGCTTGTCGCGGCGGCTGCCGGCATCATCGCTCCTTGCGGTGGGGCTTGCGCCAGTGTTGCATGCCGGCCCGGAGCCCCGCGTCCACGATGGCGTGGGTGGCGGTGGGGCTGGCCAAAAAGATGAAGAACAAGATCAGAAGGATCTTCACCGAGGTCAGTATCTCGGGGATGGTGAAGTGGTGCAGATTGGCCAGGGCCAGGGCCAGGGCCACCATCATCAGGCCCAGGGTTTCCAGCTTGCCCGCCGCGTGCTGCCGGGTGTAAAAGTCGGGGAAACGCAGGATGCCCACGGTGCCGCCGGTGAAGAACAACAGGCCGCCCAGAATCAGGGCCACGGTGAGGACCGTCATGATAGTCTGCCAAATCATTCTTTACTGATCTCCAAAGAGCGTTCCTGGTCCAGTCCGCGGCGCTTGTGGAAATAGCGGGCCGCGGCCATGACCGCGATAAAGTTGAGCATGCCGTAAGCCAGCGCGATGTCCACGAACATGTCCAGGCGCTGGTAAATCAATCCGATCAACAACAACAACGCCACCGTTTTGGAGCCGATGGCATTTACCCCCACCAGCCGGTCCAATACCGTGGGGCCGGCGATGGCCCTGTACAGGGACAGAGCCATCAGGACGCTCAAAAACAGGGCCGCGTATGTGAAAAAATCTAGGATTTGTCCTCTCCGAAGGTCTGGGCCACCTTGTGTTCCATGTAGCGGATGGCGGGCATATTGCCCGAATCCTCGTCAAGGGCGTGCACGATGAATACGCCATCGGGCAGCACCCGCACGGTGATGGTGCCCGGGGTCAGGGTGATGGACTGGGCGAAGCTGGTCTGGGCGTATTCGCTCTCCAGCCTGGTGTGAAAGCGCACCAGGTGCGGGTCCAGCTTTTCATGCATGCGGGGGCTCAGGGCCAGCTTCAAGACATGCAGATTGGCCAGGAAAATCTGCCAAAACAGCCAGGGCAGATACCTGACGTGCTCCAAGAGAACCAAGTTGAGGTTGATGAGATTGAAGTGGGTGGCGAACAGGTCGGTGCTGAGGTAGGCCACCAACAGGCTGCAAAGCACGCCAAACCCCAAGTGGAAGGCGTCCAGACGGCCGGAAAGCATCACCCAGACCACCATGAGGGTGGTGGCCATGAATATGAAAGTGGCCCGCCTCTGTTTGCGCAACCCCGTTTTCTTGGGGTTTGCTGGAGGCTGTTGCCGGGACTGAGACTCCAGATTCAACATTCGCTTCAACGTTTAGCTAAGGCGGTCCATGGCTCCGCTGGCGCTGCAGCCCAGAACTTCCCGCGAGGCCGCCTATATAACCCCCAGCCCGGCCGGGGGGGGAAAACCAGAGTCGGACCTGATTATGCCTCATCGCGCAAGGCCGGGCAAGCCCAGAGTGGCGCTAGGAAATAAAAGGCCCTGAAAAAAGTTCCCGGCCTCCTCCTCAAGGTTGAGTTCAGGGCTGTCAGGCAGGTTTTCGTAGCGCCCAAATGGCCATAAAGCGATTTTACTGACCATATCGGTGTTAGACTGGACTCAGCCGATGTGTTTGCCGCTTTGGCGGCAGGCTGAATTGATCCCGGCTCCATCACCTTGGCAATACATGAGAGCCACCGGGATTTAATATGAATTGGACTAACCGCCGCCGGCGTCTGTGCGTAAAAGGCGGCATCGAACTAAAGGAGCCGTGGACATGAAACCCGTGAAGAAAATTCTGACGGCGTTGGATTTCTCCGAGCATTCCCAGGTCACCTTGGAGCATGCCACCCACTGGGCCCGCTTGGTGGGGGCGGAATTGGTGGTGATCAGTGTGATCAACCAGCGGGACGTGGATGCCATTCAAACCGCTAACAGGTACGTGGACATCCCTGAAATGGACGACTATGTAGACAAGCTGAGGCAAGGGCGCGAGGAAATGCTAGACCAGTGCGCCTCTGATTCGGTGTGTCAGGGGCTGTCTTTGCAACTGCTGGCGCCGGTGGGGCTGCCCTCCCGGGAGATACTCAAGGCCATCAAGGAAACCGGCTGCGACCTGGTGGTGATGGGCACCCAAGGGCATGGTGCGGTCAGCGGCGCCCTGTTCGGCTCGGTGGCCACCAGGGTGGTGCGCCGCTCCCCGGTGCCGGTGATGGTGGTGCCCATGGCGGTTGCGGCCTGATTCTGTCTGGGAAATAAAAAAATGAAGCCAGGGCGTCCCTGGCTTCATTTTTTTCGCGCGCCGCGCCTGGGGCCTTATCAGTCCCAGATGGGTTTGGCGTTCACTTCAATCTGCCTAAGCACCAGCTCGCAGATCTGCTCCTTGGCCGCTTCCAGGCTCAGAAGGCTGGTATTGATAACCATGTGGTAGAGGCTGGGGTCGTTGGGGTCGCCCTGGTGGAAGTTGCGCAAAAAGCGTTCGCGCTTGCGGGCCTCCCGGTTGACCACCGCCTCGGCCTTTTCGCGGTCCAGGTTGTAATGCTTCTGCATGAACTTGATGCGGTCGGGACGCTCGGCCACCAACAGAATCCGCACCGCCTCCGGGTTATCGGCCAAGATGAATTGACTGCCCCGGCCCAGAAAAACCACGTTGTTTGCCTCGGACAGGTCCTCGATCACCTTGCTCAAAAAACTAACGTAGCGTTTCTCGTCGAAATCCTTGCCGCTGTCGCCCAGATGGCGGTCAATAAAGCTGGAGGGCACCACCGAAGACAAAAAACGCATCAAGTAGCCGCCGGCTTCGCGCTCCACGCCCTCCACCCAGCGCACCGAAACATTGGCCTCCTCGGCCACCTTTTCCATCAAGCCCTCGTCCACGAACTGATAGCCCAAAGTCTCGGACACCTTTTCGCCCAGGGTCTTGCCACCGGCGCCGAACTGCCTGGATATACACAATATCGCCATGCTGTGACCTCCACCTATACTCGCTGCGACCGTCTAGCCCGCCACAAGCAAGCTGACGGAATATTCAAAATCAAACCCCCATACGGGGGTTCATTCCCCGCGGCTTGCCGCGCTATAGAGCTGAAATCTTCCTCTTGATATCCCGCTGCTTGCGGCGGGGTTGTTCATCTTCTCAAAATATCAAACCCAGTTTCAGGCCGCGGCCGGCCATACCCGGTCGGGGGCCAGGCTCCCATCTGCCAACCCGCCTCAGCCTTCCATCCGCTCAACCAGCCGGCAAACCTGATTGGTGCTGGTCTCCAAGGGCACCATGCTGGTGTTGATCACCATGTGGTAGAGGCTGGCCTCGTCGGGTTCACCGGGGTAGAACTGGTGCAAAAAGCGGACCCGCTTCTTGTCGGCGTCCACGATAAGTTTCTGGGCCGTCTGTTCTTCCATCTCGTAATTGCGCACCATGAAATCGATGCGGTCTTCCATGCGCGCCACCAGGAGCAAACGGATGGTGCCCGGGTGGCGGCGCAGAATGAACTGGCTGCCGCGGCCCAGCATCACCACATCGTCCTGGTCGGCCAGGTGTTCGATCACCCTGGTGAGTGCCTCCAGGTGCTGCTTTTCATCGTACTGCGAGGACCCGGTCCAACGGTCCATGAAGTTGCTGGGCGCCAAGTTGGTCAACAAGTCCACCACAAGGTCATGGTAGGAGGACGCCTCGGTCTCCTCGCCAACCGCCTTCATGGCCTCCACGGCCAAGGTGTCCAGTTGCCGCTCGAAAAGGAATCGATAGCCCAGGTTGTGGGCCACCATTTCTCCCAGTGTCTTGCCGCCAGCGCCGAATTGCCGCGAGATACTCACAACCGCCATGTTGTCCACCCCTGTCAGAGAAGCCGCAAAACCGTCTGTACCCGGCCCAAGCACACTTAGGTGATGGGGTAAGGTAACTATATCCCATGCCCGGCTTCCCCGGCAAATCCAGGCGCGGGAGCGGCGAAAAAATCATTTCACCCGGAAGGTATCCCCCTGGCGGATCAGGCGCCCCTGCTCCTCCAGATACTCCAAATGCTTCTTTATCATGGCGCCCTCGGAAAAATAGAAAAAATCCCAGGGCTCCCGGGCGCGGCCGTAGACGATCCAGGCCCGGATGATCTCATCCAGGCTGCGGGGTGCGGCCAACAGCTCGATCAGGGCGTCGTGCCGCCGGTGCACCACCTCCAGGTATTTATCCCACAACTCGCCCGGCTCCTCTTCGAAGACCCCGGTTTCGTGCGCCGCCAGCCAAACCTTAGCCGGGGTGGCGCGCAGGCGCTCAAGCGAAGCGATGGTCTGGGGGATGGAGGACGAGACATCGCCGTACCAGGGGCCGAAGCTGGACAAGTCGTAGTCAGCCAAAAACAGCACTTCGGGTTCCTGGAACAAAAAGGCCAGGGAGCCGGGAGTGTGTCCAGGCACCGGAATTAGTTCTACTCTCACCGATCCCAAGTCCATGGTCTGGCCGGGCTCCAGGAATCCATCCGGTGTGCGGGGGCGGTAGTTGAACTGGGAGGCCATCATGCCCCGCCATTCATCCCGATAGGCCTCCTCCATGCCGTACCAGTCCAAAAACACCTCTAGATCGCCCAGGGGCGGGGCGTCAGCCGCGGATATGTACAAGGGAACGTCTGCAAACAGGTCCAGCGAGGTGATGTGGTCCTCGTGCCAGTGGCTGAGCCACACCGCCTTCACCCCTTCTTCATCCCGCAGCCGTTTGAGGCGTTCGCGCTCCGAGGCGGGATCGATCAGGATGCCGGCATCCTCGATGTAGAGGGAATGACAGTGCGGGTATTTGCCTTGGTTGGCCCCGGGCAGAAAACGCACCGGACCGAAACTGCGCTCTTGCATTTAATTCGCCCCAATATGTTAAAGACACCACTTGGCACCATCTGTGTATCATTTTCCGGGCCGGCTTTTAATCATTTTCTTTTAGCGCCACGGCTCTGTGCGGGGTATAGTCTGGCCTGCCTGTCGCTTCCCGGAAAAAGGTGCCTTAACCGGTGAGTCAGCAATGGAAAACTGGCGTGCTCTACGCCTTGGCCGCCTTCATCTTCTGGGGCCTGACGCCCATATACTTCAAGGCGGTGGACCAGGTGCCGCCCCTGGAGCTTTTGGCCCACCGGGTGGTGTGGTCAGTGCCGCTGATCGCCCTGTTGATCACCATGGGGCGTCAATGGGGGGAGTTGCGCCGCGCCCTGGCCGCGCCCAAAGTCTGGCTGGTGTTAGGCATCACCACCTGCCTGATAAGCAACAACTGGTTCGTCTTCATCTACGCCATGGTCAGCGGCCAGGTGCTGGCGGCCTCGCTGGGCTACTTCATCAATCCCCTGGTCAACGTGGTCCTGGGCATGGTTTTCCTAAAGGAGCGTCTCAGGCCCTGGCAGGCGGCGGCGGTGCTTTTAGCCGCTGCCGGCACCCTCAACCTGGCCCTGGGCTACGGCCAACTGCCCTGGATATCACTCACCCTGGCGGTCAGCTTCAGCGCCTACGGCCTGCTGCGCAAGACGGTGCCCATCGAATCCTTAAACGGCCTGTTCGTGGAGACCGGCTTTTTGCTGCCCCCGGCCCTGGCCTATCTGCTGTGGCTGGCCGTGGCCGGCCAAGGCGCCTTTGTCAGCGACGGCCTGGAGATAAGCGGGCTGTTGTTTCTGTCCGGGGCGGTCACCGCTCTGCCCCTGATCTGGTTCACCAGCGCCGCCCGGCGCTTGCCCTACACCACCCTGGGACTTTTTCAATATCTGGGCCCCAGCCTCCAGTTCTGCCTGGCGGTGTTCGTATACAAAGAGCCTTTCACCGTCAGCCACTTAATCACCTTCGGCTGCATCTGGGTGGGACTGGCCGTCTATATGACCGATTCCTTCCGGGCACAACGCCGGGCAAAGCCCTCCAGCTAGCGGGCCTTGCCGATATCCTCCAATTGCCGGGAAACGGCTTCCACGTCGTTGGTGGGCAGCCGGCAGGTGTAGCCCAGGCAGACATAGGCCGTGGCCTTGCCCTCCTGCATGGCCATGCCCTCCAGAAAAGGCATCAAGCCGGCCAGGCGCTTTTGGTCGGCGCCGCCGGTGGCCAGGACCACCATCTTGCCGGGCAGAAACTTGCGGTGCACCGCGGCCAGCAGGCGGCGGGTGTCGTCTGCGCCGGGACGGCCGGCGATCACCACCTGCTTGTAGGGGTGCTGCCAATTCAACAGGGCGGCCAGCATGAGAGGCATGCTGGTGGGGTGGCGCTTCAGGTGACCGGCATAGGCCTTGAACACCGTCTCGGCCCTTTTGCGCATGGCGTCGTCCTGGGTGAGATTGGCCAGGCGCAACAGATTCAGAGCGGCCACCGCGTTGCCGCTGGGCCGGGCACTTTCAAACTTCTCCTTGCCCCGGGTCAGAACGGTCTGGTCCCGGCCGGCGGTGCTGTAATAGCCGCCGCCCTTGGGGTCGCCGAAAAGCTTGGTCTGGGTGGCGTTGAGTTGCCGGGCCCAATTGAGCCGGGCGATCTGCTGGGAAGCCTCGAAGAGGTCCAAAAGCCCCCGCACCAAATAGGCGTAGTCATCCAAATGGGCGGCCAGGCCGGCCTGGCCCTGGCGAAAGCGTCTGCTCAGCTCCCCGGTCTTAGGGTCGTAAAGTTTGTCTTTGATGAAGGCGGCGGCGCGCCGGGCGGCCGCCAGATAGCGGGCGTCGCCCAACACCTGGTAGCCCCGGGCCATGGCGCTTATCATCAGGCCGTTCCAGGCGGTGAGCACCTTGTCGTCCAACTGGGAGCGGGGCCGCCTGGAACGAAGTTCGAGCAGCTTTTGCCGCGCCCCGGCTAAGATGGCGGCGGTCTTTTCCGGGCCGAGGCCGAAATGTTTGGCGGTTTGAGCCAGGCTGTGGGCCTCATACAGGATGTTCTTGCCCTTGAACTCGCCGTGGGGGTCGTGGAGGACATTGCCCTTTTGTTCCACGCCATAGCGGTAGGTGAACACGGCTGCGGTTTCCTTACCCAGAGCGTCACGTAATTCTTGGTGGCTCCAGAGATAAAAGGCGCCCTCGCCGTGGCGCTTGGGGTCCTCGGGCAGGGGGCTGTCTGCGTCTTCGGCCGAGTAAAAGCCTCCGTCCGGGCCGGTCAGGTCCCTGAGCACGTAATCCAAAATACCCCGGGCCACGCGGGCAAAGGCGGGATCGCCGCTGACCTGGAAGGCCTCCAGATAGGCCACGGCCAGGGCCGCCTGGTCGTATAGCATCTTTTCAAAATGGGGCACCCGCCACTGCTCGTCCACCGAGTAGCGGTGGAAGCCGCCGCCCAGGTGATCGTGGATGCCGCCGGCGGCCATCTTTTTGAGGGTGACCAGGACCATCTCCCGGTCGTTTTGGTTCCCCTGGTAGTGGTAGTTGCGCAAAAGGAAGTAGAGCACCACCGGCCGGGGGAACTTGGGCGCCATGCCAAAACCGCCGTAGGCCCGGTCAAAGGCGGTGGCCAACTGCTTGGAGGCCTCGGCGGGCAAATCGTCCGGAGGCATCTTCGAGGAGGCGGGCAAGGCGGCGTGGTTTTTCAAAAGCCTGGTGATCTCGCCGGCCGCCTTGCTCACCCCCTTGGGGTCCTGCTCCCACTTGTTGCGCACTGCCAATAGCAGATCGGAAAAGCCAGGGAGACCCCAGCGGGACTTTGGCGGAAAATAGGTGCCCGCGTAAAAGGGCTGCAGGTCAGGAGTCAAGAACACCGAGTTGGGCCAGCCGCCGCTACCGGTCAGGGCCTGGGTGGCGGCCATGTAGACCCGGTCCAGGTCGGGCCTCTCCTCCCGGTCCAGCTTGATGGCCACGAAATACTGGTTGAGGATGGCGCCCACCGCCGGGTCCGAAAAGCTCTCGGCGGCCATAACGTGGCACCAGTGGCAGGTGGAATAGCCGATAGACAGGAATATAGGCTTGTTTTCCCGCTTGGCCTTGGCCAATGCCTCCGGCCCCCAAGGGTACCAGTCAATGGGATTGAAGGCGTGTTGCAAAAGGTAGGGGCTTTTTTCTTTAATCAGCCGGTTGGGTTTTTTGCCTTGGGCCAGTTGGCCGGCGACGAAGGCGTCGATGGTGTGGGCTTGGGGCGTCCCTGGCGAGGCGGCTTTGGGGTTGGCCGCCCGGGCCACGGAGACGGCCGGAATAATCAACAGAACGCAAAGCGCGACCGCCGCCAGGAGATAGGCAAGAGGTCCCTTGCTTGCCGGGCAGGACTTGCTGGCCATGAGGCCGGCCTCTACTCTCTCACCCCTTCACGATGTGGCCCTCCTCTATTGCCAGCATGAGGTAACCGCGCGAGCCGGTCAATCCCCATGTCTCCCAAGTCAAGCGCATGGACAAATCAAAGTCCGGTGCATTAGTATAGTTTGTTAAATCTTAATGAACAACCCCACCACAAGCAGCGGGGTATCAAGGGTAAGATTCAGCTTTATAGCGCGGCAAGCCGCGGGGAATGAACCCCCGTATGGGGGTTCAGAGATCAGAGGGGGGATCATTTTAGCGGAGGAGGTGCTCATGCCTGCCCAAAGGGTTTTGAGGATTCCAGTATCGGCCGTGATCGCCTGTCTGTTTTGCCTGGTCTTGACCACGGCAGCCTGGGCTTCTGGCGCCGCCAAGAGTTTCACCCATTACCTCAGCCCCACCTTCTCCGTGGTCACAGAGGTTTCCGGTGACAAGGCCGACATGGCCAAGGTTCAATTCCTGTGCGACGGCAAGGAGGCCGGCAAGTGGGAGCTCAAGGCAGCCGCGCCCAAAGGGGAGGTCAAAGAAGACCTGGCCTGCGGCTTCCAGAAAGTAAAGGCTGGCGCGGTTGTGCAATTGCAGCCCCCCAGTGGTTCCTCGGAGGGCAGCGTGGTCCTGGATGGCAAGCTGCAGATGGGCGGCAACGCCCCCATGCCTTTAAAGATCAAGGTGGCCAAGTGGCCTCTGAAATAGGGGGCTGACCGCCAAAGCCAGCCAACCGGCCCGTCGGGTGCATCCCGGCCGTGGACCCGGTTTCCGGCAGCGGAACCGAATATGAAGCTATTGGTCCTCACCGCGGCCGACATCGAAAAAGCCCTGCCCATGGAGCAGGCCATCGAGGTGATCGCCGGGGCCTACGAGGCCCTCAGCGCCGGCCGGGCCCAGGCCCCCCAGCGCGCCGCCTTGGCCACGCCCAAGGGCGTCAGCCTGTTCATGCCCGCCTATCTGCCCGACCGCGGCGCCTTGAGCATGAAGACCGTGTCGGTGTTTCCCGACAACCCCCAAAAAAACCTGCCCACCACCAACGGCCTCCTGATGCTCCTGGATCACCAGACCGGCCTGCCCTATGCCCTGATGGACGCGGTGCGCCTGACCGCGTTGCGCACCGGCGCGGCCAGCGGCATCGCCACCCGGCTGTTGGCCCCGGACGGGGTCAAGGTGCTGGCCATGCTGGGCGCCGGCGGCCAGGCCTGGGACCAGGTGCGGGCAGTGTGTGCGGTGCGGCCCATCGAACAAGTGCGGGTCTACACGCCCTCTGGCATCTCGGCCCGGGCGCTGGCAAAACGAATTGTATCGCATTTCGAGGGGATTGCGGCCGAGGCGGTGGATGAGCCGGGCCTTGCGGTGCGCGGCGCCCAGGTCATCTGTGCGGCCACCACCAGCCAAGAGCCGGTGTTTGAGGCAGCGGACGTAGCGCCCGGTGCCCACATCAACGGCTGCGGCTCCTTCACCCCGAACATGCGCGAGGTGCCGGTCAAAGGCCTGGCCAAGCCGCGGATTTACATCGACCAGATGGAGGCCGCATTGGCCGAGGCCGGGGAATTGATCCAGGCCCTGGAACAGGGCTGGCTGCAAGAAGAGGATTTGATCGAGATCGGGCTGCTGATCTCCGGCCAGGCTCCGGGCCGGAGCTCGGCAGAGGAGATCACCTTCTTCAAGTCCGTGGGAGTCGGCGCCCAGGATGCGGCCGCCGCCCAGGCGGTCTATACCCATGCCCGCAAGTTGGGCCTGGGCCACGAGGTCGAAATCTAGCCCACCGCTTCCACTTCAACTAAATTGCAGTGAAAAGCATTTGACCCGCCCATGTCAGCCAACCGCTGGCTGGTCAGGTGGTTGGCCCCCTTGCCGCCGGGGCTGTACTCCCCCCAATAGAGGCCCCGGGCCACGGTGACGCCGGGCAGCACCCGATCCCCCACCTGGGCCATGAGCACGGCCTCCCCCCGGCCGTTGAACACCCGGATCGCCTGGCCCTCGCTGATGCCCCGCGCCTCGGCGTCGCTGGTATGCATCAACAGGGACGCGGGGCCGGCCTGTTCCCGCTGCACCGGTATCTCGTTGAAGCTGGAGTTCAAAAACTGGTGCTGGGGCGGGGTGATCAGTTGCAGGGGATATTCTTCTCCGCCCTCGGGATCGCGGCTGGATTCGCCGGCGGGCAGGGGGTCCAGCCCGGCGGCGGCCATGGCCTCGGAATAGAACTCCACCTTGCCCGAAGGGGTGACGAAACCCTCCGCGTAAGGGTTGGCCGGGACGTTGAGGCGCAGGGGACGGCATTGGCTGAGCCGCTCTAAGGTGATGCCTTCCAGATAGGGTGAATCCGTCTCCAGCAACCAGGAGATGATCTCCTCCTCATTGGCGCTGAACACTTCCTCCTTAAATCCCATCCGGCGGGCCAACTCCTGGAACACCTCAACCTGCGAGCGGCACTCGCCCGGCGGCGGAATCACCGGTTTGGCCATCTGCATGTAGTAATGGCAGTAGGAACGGTAGATGTCGGTGATCTCCATGGAGCTGGCCCCGGGCAGCACCAGGTCGGCATACTTGGCGGTCTCGGTCATGAACATCTCGTGCACCACGGTGAACAGGTCCTCCCGCGCCAGGCCGGCCAGCACCTGGGAGGTGTCCGGCGCCACCACCGCCGGGTTGCACAAATACACGTAGAGCAGCTTGATAGGCGGGGTCAGCTTGGTCAGGGCATTGCCTAACTGCACCATGTTCACGCTGCGGGTGCCCGGCGGGACCAGGTCCTCCCGGGTGAGGCGGGACAGGTCCAGAGACGCGGCCGCACCGTTGTTGTGCACGATGCCTGCCCCTTTTTCATTGAAGGCCCCCACCAGGGCGGGCAGCAGGGCGATGGTGCGCTGGGCCATGCCGCCCTTGAGCTGGCGGGCCGGACCCCAGCCCAGGCGCAAGAAGGGCGCCTTGGCCGCGGCGTAGTCCCGGGCCAACTGCACGATCTCAGCGGCGGGCACCCCGCTGATTTTCTCGACTTCCTGGGGCGTGTAGCCCAGTACCCGGTCCTTCATGCGCGCAAAGCCCACGGTGTGCTGGGCGATGAATTGGTGATCGATCAGGTCCTCGCTGATCAGCACCTGCATCAACCCCATAGCCAGGGCGGCGTCGCTGCCCGGGCGCAGCATGATGTGCTGGTCCGCCCTGAGGGCGGTGCGGTTCCGGTAGGGGTCGACGACCACGATGCGGGCGCCGTTGGCCCGGGCCTTCTTGAAAAAGGGCCAGGCATGCACATTGCTGGTCTGGGTGTTGTTACCCCAGATCAGGATCAGGTCCGAATCCACCACCGACTCCATATCCGTGCCCGGGCCTTGGCCCAGGCTGTATCGATAGCCGGTGATGGCGGTGGCCCCGCAGATGGTCCAGCCCAACAGGCTGGCCCCCAGGCAATGGAAAAAGGCGTGACCAATATGGCGGTGCACCAGACCCATGTGGCCCGCATAGCGGTAGGGTAACACCGCCTCGGGGCCGTGTGAGGCGACGGTCTCGCCCAGGCGGTTTGCAATGATCTCCAGGGCCTGGTCCCAGGAGATCTCCTGGAAAGAGCCGCTGCCCTTGGACCCGTTTCGGAGTAGGGGCCGGGTCAGTCGCTGGGGGGAATGGATGCGCTGGGGATACTGGGCGACCTTTTTGCACACAAAACCACGGGTAAAGGGGTGCTCCGGGTCACCCCTGACCGCGGTAATGCGGTCGCCTTGAACCTCGGCCAACAGGCCGCAGGTGTCAGGGCAGTCGTGCGGGCACACCGAGGGAAGCCAGTTACTCATAATCACCTCCACCCGGTCAGTGTATTACAGCCCGCGCTGTTGGAGCTGATTTTTTTAGCCGGTTTAGCCCAGGTCCTCCTGGGCCAGGATGCCTTGCGTCTCGGCCACCTCTTCAGGCGTGACGCTGGTGCGCAGCTCTTCCATCTTGAGCATCACGTCCCGAAAGCGCACTCCCTCGGCGGCGCTGATCCACTCCAGTTGCAGGCGCTCGGGCCTCAGCCCCAGCTTTTCCATCTTGCGCCACATGCGCTTTAAGCGCTTGTCGGTCCAGTGGTTGGCGTCGATGTAGTGGCAGTCGCCGAAGTGGCAGCCCGAGACCAGCACGGTGGGGGCGCCGTTTTTAAAGGCGCGCCACACGAAGTCCTCGTCCACCCGGCCCGAGCACATGGTGCGAATCAGCCTGGTGTTGGCCGGATACTGCAGGCGGCTCACCCCGGCGTAATCCGCCCCGGCGTATGAACACCAGTTGCAGGCGAACACCGGGATCACCCCCTGGGGATCGTCTTCTAAAATAGCGTCGATCTGCGAGTTGATCTGCTCATCGGTGAAGTGGTGCATGTGAATGGCGTCAGCCGGACATTCCGCGGCGCAGGTGCCGCAGCCCGAGCAGGCCGCCTCGTTCACCTTGGCCGGCTGCTTGGCCTTTTTATCCACACTGATGGCGTTGTAAGGGCAGACCTTGGCGCAGATGCCGCAGATGGTGCAGTCCTCGGGCCGCACCTCGGCGGTGATCGCCTCCACCAAGAGCTTGCCCGGCGCCATCAGGCGCATGGCCCTGGCGGCGGCGGCCGAGGCCTGGGTCACCGACTCCTTGATGTCCTTGGGGCCCTCGGCGCAGCCGGCGAAAAAGATGCCCTTGGTGGCCGAATCCACCGGTTGCAACTTGGGGTGGGCCTCCAGATAGAAGCCATCGGAGGATTTCTGCAGGGCCAGCATCTCTTGGACGATGTCCATCTCCTCGGGCGAGTGGACGCCAGTGGCCAGGACCACCATCTCGGCCCGGTGCTCCTCCAGCTGGTTAGTGGCGGTGTTTTCCACGGTGAGGATCAGGTCCCCCGTCTCCGGGTCCTCCTTGATCTCGCCGGGCAGGCCCCGGATGTAGTGCACCCCCTCGCCCCGGGATCGGCGGAACATGTCCTCAAAGCCCTTGCCGAATGCCCGAATATCTATGTAGAAAACCTTGAGTTCGATGTCCGGGTAGTGCTCCTTGAGCTGCAGGGTGCTCTTGATGGTGTTCATGCAGCAGATGTTGGAGCAATAGGGATTGCCCCGGCGCTGGGAGCGCGAGCCCACGCACTGGATGAAGGCCACCGATTTGGGTACCTGATGGTCGGTGAGGCGGATCACCTCGCCCTGGGTGGGGCC
>JANQFN010000462.1 GCA_028277825.1 Desulfarculaceae bacterium | reverse complement strand
TACACTGATAGCGTAGACGTTTTTTTCATAACACACCGATAAATGCTACCCGCATCGCCAATGCCGTCCAACCTTCGTGAAATATCCGGGCTAGCCAGCCCGCCGAGCCGCCGGCCCTCGCAATGACCACTATTGGTTTGTGTTAAGAAGAAGGCGGGGAAAAAAGCAAATTCAGAAATAGTCGTCATCACGAGGAGCACTTTGGCAAAAAGTGCGACGTGGTGATCTTCGATTTCCTCCAAGCGGGGCGCGCGGGAAAGGGAAGATTGCCACGGGCCGGCGGGGCGGCCTTGGCAGCCATTACGGCTCTCTTCACCGCCGGCCCTCGCAATGACGGCTATTGGCTTGGATTGAGAAGAAAGCCGAACCGGTTCCGGGCTCTGTGCATCGTTGCTTCGTTGGGTGGCGGGAAGTTTACCTGCCCCGGCCACGCTATCTTTAACTTAATGGTTGCTGCGGACTTGGTCCGGTGCTTTTTTCTTTTTCCAAATTTCTTCAGACGGCTTGTCTAGTCCTGCCCCTCTTCCCGGGTCCTGACCCGCTCCACCGCCTTGAGCCAGCCGGCGTAGAGTTCTTCGCGGCGCTCTTCATCCATTCGGGGCTCAAAGGCCCGCTCACACTGCCAGGCCCCGGCCACTTCTTCCAGCGATTCATAGAGCCCCGCGCCCAGCCCGGCCAGGAAGGCGGCGCCCAGGGCGGTGGTCTCGATCACCCGGGGTCGCTCCACCACCAGGCCGGTGATGTCGGCCAAGAACTGGCACAACCAGTCGTTGGCCACCATGCCCCCGTCCACCCGGAGCCGGGTGATCTCTTCGCCGGCGTCGGCGGCCATGGCCCGCATCAGGTCGCGAGTCTGATAGCCCTGGGCCTCCAGGGCGGCGCGGATCACCTGGGATTTGGAGGTGTCCCGGGTCAGGCCCAGGATGGCCCCCCGGGCCCCGGGGTCCCAATGGGGCGCGCCCAGGCCGGTGAAGGCCGGCACCAAATAGACCCCGCCGGTGCCCTCCACCGAGGCCGCGTGCTCCGCGCTCTCGGCGGCCTCGGCGATCAGCCTCAGGCCGTCGTGCAGCCATTGCAGGGCGGCCCCGGCCACGAAGATGGAGCCCTCCAGGGCGTAGGTGGTCTCGCCGTCCAGGCGGTAGGCCACCGTGGCCAACAGGTTCTGCTCCGAGGCCGGCGGCGTGGGGCCGGTGTTCAACAGGGCAAAGGCCCCGGTGCCGTAGGTGCATTTGATCATGCCGGGCCCGAAGCAGGCCTGGCCCACCAGGGCGGCCTGCTGGTCGCCGGCCATGCCCCAGACGGGCAGCGCCGCGCCGAACAGGTCCGGCTGGGTCTGGCCGAAGGGGGCGCAGTTGTCTTTTACCTCGGGCAGCAGGGCAAGAGGGATGTTGAACAACTCCAGCAGCTCAGGGTCCCAGCGCTGCTCGGCCAGATTGAACAACATGGTGCGGGAGGCGTTACTGGCGTCGGTGGCGTGCACCTTTCCGCCGGTCAGGCGGAAAAGCAAATAGCTGTCCACGGTGCCAAAGGCCAACTCGCCCCGCTGGGCCCTCTCCCGCGCCCCGGGCAGGTTGTCCAGCAGCCAGGCCAGCTTGGTGGCCGAAAAGTAGGGATCGATGACCAGGCCGCTTTTGGCTTGCACCATCTCCTGGTGCCCGGCCTGGCGCAGGCG
>JANQFN010000421.1 GCA_028277825.1 Desulfarculaceae bacterium | reverse complement strand
GGCTGGCCAAGAAATCATCGCCCTGATGGACTCGGACTTCAACCACCATCCCCGCGACCTGGTCAGGCTCCTGACCGCCCTGCCCGGACATGACATGGTGCTGGGCTCGCGCTACCTGCCCGGCGGCGGCATGAAGACCTCGCGTCTGCGCTGGCTGGGCTCCTATGCCTTCAACCTCTACGTGCGCTGGCTCTTGGGGGTGAATACCCGCGACAACCTGTCGGGCTTTTTGGTGGCGCCCAAGGAGCTGCTGCTCTCCTTCAATCCCCAGGAGGTGTTCTTCGGCTACGGCGACTACGCCATCCGCCTCTTGTATTTGGCCCACCAGCGCGGCCTGGACATCCAGGAGCTGCCCGTGGTGTATGAGCACCGCCTGGGCGGCCAGTCCAAGACCAGCCTCTTGGGCATGCTGCCCCAGTACACCAAGAGCGCCATGCGCCTGCGTCTGGGCGGCAAACGCTGATGCCCGAATTTCTAAAAGACCGGCCCTGGCTGTGGCCCCTGTTGATCATGCTCCTGGCCCTGGCGGTGCGCCTGCCCTATCTACGCTATCCCTACCTCGACTCGGACATGACCGTCACCGGCCTGATGGCCATGCATATTTTGCAGGGCGAGCTGCCGGTGTTCTTCTGGGGCCAGCCCTATTGCGGCTCCATCGAGGCCTTCATCGCCGCGCCCATCTTCGCCCTGCTGGGCCCCTCGGAGCGGGCCCTGATGCTGGCGCCCCTGGCGGTGTCCCTGGTCTTTGTGTGGTTGTGCTATGTGATCGCCAAGGACATGTGGGACCGCCGGGCCGGACTGGTGGCCATGCTCCTGGCCGCGCTGCCGCCGTTTTACTTTGCCTGGGCCAGTGTCCTGCCCCGGGCGGCCTACATCGAGATCCCAGTGCTGAGCCTGCTCCTGGTCTGGCTGGCCTTAAGGAGCGCCCACCGCAGCCGCTCCTGGTGGCTCTATTTTTGCTACGGTCTCACCGCCGGGGTGGGGGTGTGGACCCACTTCCTCATCGCCTATGCGCTGGTGCCCAGCGCGCTCTACATCTGGCTGGACGACAAGCGGGTGATCATCAAGGGGCGCATGCTCTTGATGCTGGCCGGTTTGGGGCTGGGCAGCGCACCGTTTTGGATCTACAATATCAACCACCCCTGGGCCACCTTCCATTACCTGGCCAAGCCCAAGCCTACGGTAGAGGCCTGGCAGGCGCTCAAGGGACTGGTGACCCAGGGCGCGCCCACCTTGCTGGGGGTGTTCCATGACGGCGGCTTCGAACTGGTGGCGCCGGTGCTCTCCCATTTGACCCTGGCCCTGGGCCTGACAGTCTTGCTCTATGTGATCTATTTGTGCCGCAAGGGGCTGGCCAGCCTGTTGCGCCTGTCGGTGCATGGTTGCAACGGCGGCGAATTGTGGCTTCTGATGATCGCCAGCCTGATGCTGGTGGTCAGTGTCACCGGCGAGGCGGCCGAGGCCACCCGGCGTCATTTCGTGCCCCTGTATTGCGCCCTGTTCCCCCTGGCCGGTCTGGCCTACACCCGTCTGGCCGCCAGGGCTCGCTGGCTGGCGCTTATACTTTTGGCGGTGATGCTGGCTTCCAACCTGGTGGGCGTGCTGCACACCATGGGCGTGACCAACCCCCATATCAAACAGCGCTATTTGGCCCAGCAACGCAACACCCGCGCCCTGATCGCCCAGCTAAACGAATGGGGCGTGACCCGGGCCTATACCCTGAACTACTGGAGCAGCCTGCGTCTGACCTTTGCCGCCCGGGAGCGCATCATATTCGCCGAGCCCTTTTATTCGCGCTACCAGGCCTACACCGCCATGGTGGACGCGGCGCCCAACCCGGCCTGGGTGCTGGGCCGGGTCTCTAACGACATGGCAGCCATGTTCAAGGGTATGGGCGCCTCCTTCAAACTGGACCAGGTAGCCAGCTTCTGGTGTTTCCGGGACATCAAGCCGCCGCCGCACGGGCTGGAGCTGGTGCCCACCGCGGGCTGGCGGGCCAAGGCCAGCCAGTTCGCCCGGCGCGCGCCCCTGGCCTGGGACCGCCGGGCCGACACCCGCTGGACTCCGGATGAACTGCAGGAGCCCGGGCAGTACTATCAACTGGACCTGGGCCGGGTGGTGGACGGGGTGTGCATGCTGCATTTACACAGCGGCAACTATCATGACGCACCCGAAAAGCTCCAGGTGGAGGCATCCTTGGACGGCGAAAGCTGGCAGCAGGTGGCCCGGCTGGGCGCCCGGCCCGGGCCCTATCACTGGACCGCAGGCAAAATCATGACCAGCTTGGAAAGCCCCCGTGAGGACTTGTATTTCAAGCCCCGGCCAATACGCTATTTGCGCCTCACGCTCTTAAGC
>JANQFN010000383.1 GCA_028277825.1 Desulfarculaceae bacterium | reverse complement strand
GATTCTAAAGTTGCTGATTTGGGTTAACCTCTACCCGAGGTCAGGCCCATTTTTTTCATCTTTTCTACGAGTGTAGTCCTGTTGAGGCCCAAGAGAGCGGCGGCCTGGGTCTTGTTCCCGCCGCTGCGCTGCAGGGCCTTGAGGATCAGCTTGCGCTCCATCTGGTCCACCGCCGCCTTGAGATTGAGCCCCTGGGGGGGCAGCTCCACCTCGGGCAGCTCCTCCAGGCCGCCGTTAGTCAGCTCACCCGCGGCCGGGTCCAGCAGTTTGGGCGGCAGGCTGTCGCTGCCGATCACCTCGTCTTCGGCCAGGACCACCATGCGCTCCAGGAGGTTTTCCAACTCGCGCACGTTGCCCGGCCAGTCGTAGCGGGTCAGGGCTTCGGCCACCTCCGGGCTCAGGGTCTTGAGCTCCAGGCCCTTTTGCTGGGCGAAGCGCTCCAAAAAATGCTCGCACAGCAGGGGGATGTCGCTGCGCCTCTCCCTCAGCGGCGGCACCTGGATAGGCACCACGTTGAGCCGGTAGAACAGGTCCTCGCGGAAATCGCCGGCAGCCACCCGCGCGGCCAGGTCCTGGTTGGTGGCGGCCAGGACCCGGATGTCCACGTCTATGGTGCGGGTGCCGCCCACCCGCTCGAACTGGTGCTCCTGCAACACGCGCAGGATCTTGACCTGCAGCATGGGCGGCATGTCCCCGATTTCGTCCAGGAACACGGTGCCGCCCTGGGCCATCTCGAAGCGGCCCACCCGGGTGCGCACCGCACCGGTGAAGGCGCCCTTTTCGTGGCCGAACAGTTCGCTTTCCAACAACTCGCTGGGGATGGCTCCGCAGTTCACCGTGACCAGGGGGAAGTCCTTGCGCGAAGACTGATAGTGGATAGCCCGGGCCACCAGCTCCTTGCCGGTGCCGCTCTCGCCCAGGATCAAGACGGTGGAGTCGGTGGGCGCCACCTTGTGGATCAGGCGGAACACCTCCTGCATGGGTTGGCTCTGGCCGGCGATGTTTTCCACGTCATACTTGCCGCCGGCCCGGCGGCGCTGGCCCACGCTTTCGCGCCGCTGCCCGCGAAAGGCCAGGGCGTCGGTCACCAGGGCTAAAAGCTCCTTTTGGCTTTCCGGCGCGGGCAGGTAGTCGAAGGCCCCTTTGCGCAGGGCGGCCACCGCCCCCTCCACCCGGGGCTCGGCGGCCAGCACGCTGACCACGGTCTCGGGGAACAGCTCCACCAGGCGCTCCAAAAAGGGGCCGGTGTCCTTGGAGCCCAGGCGCTGGGCCATCAGCACCAGGTCGAAGTAGTTGGCATCAGCCAGGGCCAGGGCCTCTTCGGCGGTGGCCGCCGCACTCACCACAAAGCCCTCTGGCTCCAGCCAGGCGGTGAACTGCTTGTTCTGGGCCTTGGTGCGGGCCATGAGCAGGATGGATATCTGGCCCTGTTCGGCCATGGTCGCTCCCGTGGGGGTTAGGTTTTTCGCTGCCCACATTGTTAATGAAGCACCGGTTGCTTGACAAGACCTTTAGGACCCAGGGACAGGCGGTGCTTGACAAGATCGGTTTCAGGCACCATCTTATTGGCGAAATCACTGCAAACGGGGATTAGCCATGCCGATATACGAATACAAATGCTGCGACTGCGGCGAGGACTTCGAGGCCCTGGTCATGGGCAGCAAGGACGCGGTGGAGTGCCCCAAATGCGACTCCAAGAAGCTGGAGCGCCAGATGAGCTGCTTCAGTTCTTCCAGCGGCTCCATGGGCGACCTGTTGGCCCCGGCCGGCGGCAGCGGTCCCGGCTGCGGCGGCTCGGGCTTTTCCTGAGCGGGCTAGATCGTTGCGGCGCGGTCCGCGCCGTTGGTTTGCATGCCCCCCCTCACCCGAGGGAGGTTTCTTTTGGGCCTTTGTATCTCTGGTCCATTGGCCCCCACGGATTTCCCGGTGGAAGTGCAAACATCTTGTGCTGGCAGAGATTGCCTCGTCACCTCCCGAAGACGGGAGGCTCCTCGCAATGACATCGTTTTCAAAACAAGCAATTTTGTCATTGCGAGGAGCGGCCTCTTGGCCGCGACGCGGCAATCTCTGTTGGAGGCGAGGAACCGGTGAGAGCCAATGAGGGAAAACCTTGATGTTCCTACCAAAGATAGTTCTCTTTTTGTCCCTGAAATAACCTTTACGGATTAATGAGCCAAGTCCCTAGCCAGACACCCAGCCGGTGGCCGACAGGCCCAAAGCCAACAGGATGGGCAGCACGTTGGCCGCGATGGAGCGCGCCAGTTTGGTCTGGTGGGCCGCGGCCAGGCCGATGATCATCACCGCCAGATGCCACAGGGCGAAGACCCACAGGCCATAGACCGGAATGAAGGTCAGCAAAATGGCGGCCTGGGCATAGCCGGCCACGCGCAAGGTGACGGTAAATCCCTGGCTGGCCCCGCCCACCGCCCAGAGCAGCAGGTGCACCAGCCCGGCGTTGAAGGGCATCCAGAGCAGGGCCGCCAGCCACAGGCCCGGGCCCGGAGCCAGGCCTAGGGGCCAGAGTATGGCCGCCGGCAGCAGGCTGAGGATCACGGCAAAGATCATGGCCCGGGGCCAGCCCGCCCGGGCCGGGGCGGCAAAGGCCTGCTTGGGCTTCAACAGGACCAGGTAGACGGTCAGCGGCAGGCCGGCCAGAAAGCCGGAGCCGGTTTCGAAGGGAAGGCCGTTGGCGTCAGCGCCCGGCACCCGTCAGCTCCCCATGGCCAGCCAGGAGAACAACAGCCCCAACAAAAAGAAGCCGGCCATGGGCAACACCACCGCCTGCAGGGCGTGGCGGCGGTTGACCCCCAAGCCCAGGCTGAGGGCCTGAGTCATCAGGACCACGTTCCACACCACGTGCGCCACCAGGCCCAGCATGGGCAGCAAAAGGGCCAGGGTGGTCACCTGGCTGTAGCACACCGCCCGAAGCACCAAGGCGTAAGGCGGCACCGGAGCGTCCTTGACCAACAGGCGCAGGGTGAAGAACACCGCCCCGGAGTACAGGGGCAGAAACACCGCCGCCTGGATGAGCATGCCCAAAAGGCTCAGGAGCATCATGCTCAGGCCGGGGCTGGGGCTGGTGGACCAGAGGCGGAAGGCCAGATAGCGGGCGGCGAAGATCAAGAGCCAGCACAACAGGGCGAACAAAGCCGCCCGGGGCCAGCCCGCCCGGATGGGGGCGGAGAAGGCCTGGCGGGGCCGGGAGATGATCTCCCACAGGGTCAGGAAAAAGGCGGAGGGCCCGGCGGCCGGGTTCTCCCAGGCCAGGGGCGGCGCCTCCTCGCTCAACAGGGGCGGCGGCGCCTCCTCCGGCTGTTCCTGCCTGGGCTCCTCCGGACCGTGTTCATTCATGGCTCTTCCCGCCCGGTTTCAGTCGCTGGCCCGTTCTTCCACGCTCAGTTCCATGACCACCTTGCCCCAGCCGCCGCACTCCAGGCCCACGTCGATGCAGCCGGCGTGCTTGAAGCGCATCTCATTGGGGTCGGCCCCGGCCAGCATCATCTCGTTGGCCGCATAAATCAGGGGCTGGACCGCGCTCAGGGCGTGGACGCAGACCCGGGAGGGGCTCAGCTTGGTCAACAGGTTGCCGGCGCTGTCGAAGTAGAGCTTGTCCCCCGCCCGGTGGCCGCTGGCGCAGCCGTGGGAATCGGTGAAGGTGAGCACGATGGTCCGGTTCATCAGCCCCGGGGTCTTGGCCAGTATGTCGGCGTTACGGGGATCGGCCTTGAACTTCTCCATCTCCTGGCCGCTGTAGCTCAGCTTCTTTTGCAGGACCTCCCACATGACCATCCTCCCCTTGGGGTTTGCTTTTAAAAGCCCGGGTCTCAGCCGCTGAAGTCGGGTTTGCGCTTTTCGAAAAAGGCCATGATGCCCTCACGGGCGTCGGGCAGGTCGCTCATGGCGCAGATGGACTGGCGTTCGTCTTCCATGATGGTCTCCAGGTCGCCGTAGATGGCCTGGTTCAACAGCCGCTTGGTGGCGGCCAGGGCCGCCGCCGGCCCCCGGGCCAGCTCCTGGGCCCACTCCAGGGCGGCCTCCAGGGCCTTGCCGTCGGGCACCACCTTGTTGATCAGGCCCAACTCACAGGCCTTTTCGGCCTCCAGCACCCGGCCCAGCATGAAGAACTCGCTGGCCCGCTGCAGGCCCAAAATGCGCGAAAGCAGGCCGGTGCTGCCGCCGTCGGGGCTGAGCGCGATGCGCACGTAGCCCGGGTCCAGCTTGGCTGAGGCGGCGGCCACCACCAGATCGCAGCACAGGGCCCAGCCCAGGCCGCCGCCGGCGGTGACCCCGTTCATGGCGCAGACCACCGGCTGGGGCATGCGCCGGATGGTGGAGATGGAGCGGTGCAGTTGGGCGGCCAGGCCCATCAAATAGAGGCTGAGCTTTTCACCGGCCTCCAGGGTTTCAAACATCTTTTTGACGTTGCCCCCGGCGGAAAAGGCCTTGCCCGCACCGGTGACCACCACCACCCGCACATTAGGGTCGCGCTCGGCCCTTTCCAGGGCGTCGATGAAATCAGGGGCGCTGACCTCGTCGGCCGGGTTAAATATTTTGGGCTGGTTCAGGGTCAAAACGCGCACCGCGCCCACATCTTCCACCAACAATGTTTTGTAGTCCGACATTTTTACTCCTTTTACTGGCGGGCTGTGGGCACAGCATAGGACGCCGGCCCCCGGCAGTCAAGCTTGGCCGGCACTTGACCCAAATGGAAGCCTTTGTTAGGTTTTGTGCACCCCTACACTAAGGTTCCCAACATGGATTTCAAGTTCACCAAGCCCAAGCTCAAGCTGCGCCAAAACGGCGGCGGCGGGGGCCGTTCCTTCCGCCTCTCGCCCCTGGAGCTGATGCTGGGCGGTCTCATCGTAGTGGGGCTGATGTACCTTCTCACCATCTGGGTGGGAGGCATGCTGGACTCGGATTCGGACGCCTCCACCCAGGCCCAGGCCAACCTGCCCAGCGGCCAGTTGGAGCGGGCGGTGGTGGCCGGTGAGCGGGCTCAACTGCAGGTCAAGGATCTAAACGCCAAGGTCGACCGTCTGAACAAGCGCCTGGAGCAGGTGGCCGGGGCCAAGGAAAAGGCTCAGGCCAAGTCCCCCCGGGGCCTGGCCCGGCGTATGAGCAAGCTGGAAAAGCAGGTAGCCTCCTTAAGCAAGTCGCTGCAGGCCTCAAAGCCGGCTGCCAGCGCCAAGCTGAACGCCCGCCTGGACAAGTTGGACAAATCCGTGGCCGCCCTGGCCAAGGCCCAGAAGAAATCGCCCCAGGCGGCGGGGGATGCCAAGCTGACCGCCCGTATGGACCAGATGGAAAAATCCCTGGCCGCCCTGCAAAAGGGCGGCAAGACCCCGTCTCCGGCCGTCTCCAGCCCGGAGGTCAGCGCCCGTCTGCAAGAGCTGGAAAAGCAGGTTAACTCCCTGGCCAAGGCCCCCCGGGGTGCGGCGCCAGCCGGCGCGGCCTCCCCGGACGCGGCGCTTAGGCAGCGGGTGGACAGCCTGGGCAAGACCCTGTCGGTGGTGACCGTGAGCCTGGGCAAGATGCAGCGCAACCAGGACCGCACCGCCGCTCAACTGGCGGCGTTGGATAAGCGGCTGGCCGCCGGGGGCGCCCCCGCCGCTGGCGAGGTGCCAGCCCTGGACGCCAGGGCAACCGCCCGCCTGGCCGCCCTGGAGGCCCAGGTGAGCGCCCTGGGCAAGGCATCCCCGGCCCAGGAGCCGGAGTTGGATGCGCAAAGCGCCGCGCGCCTGGCCTCCCTGGAGCGGCAGATCAAGATCCTGTCCCGCGCCCAAAAAAGCAAAAAAACGCCCAAAACCGACCCCAAAACCACCAAAAAACTCAGGGCCCTGGAGCGGGAGTTGAACGACTTGAAAAGGGCGCAGGCGATGCCTGATGCCAACACCGCCAAGCGCCTGGCCCTGGTGGAGCGCAGCGTGGCCCAGATGCGCAGCTCCAAGCGGGTGGTGCGCGCGCCCATGCCCGACCCAAATACCTCGGCCGCGCAAGAACGCCTGGCCCGGCAAATGGCCGAGTTGGAGACCAAGCAGCGGGCCTTGGACAATCAGTTAAAGCGCCTCAGCTCCCCGTCCGGCGGCTCGCCCAGCACCAGAGACCTGGCCCAGCGGGTGGCGGCGCTGGAAAGGGGTCAGACCGCCTCCAGCCGCAGCACCGCCAGCCGGGCCAGCAGCACCCGGCGCACCACTACCAGCCGCGCCAGCACCAGCCGCACCACCACCGCCCGCCGGCCGGCCATACCTCCCAAGCCTAGAAGGGTGGTGCACAAGGTCAGGCCGGGTCAAACCCTCTACGGCCTGGCCCGGCGCTATGGGGTGCGGGTGTCCCAGGTGCGGGCCTGGAACCCCAAGCTGAACCGGCGCGACAAAAACAAGCTCTACATCGGGGAAAAGCTAATTTTTTACACCCGCAGGTGAGTTCCTTGAATACTCCGCAAAGCTGGTCCCGGCTCCGCCGCCTGCCGGTCCTGTCCCGCCTGGCCGGCCTGTCCGCCCGGCGCGGTCAAGCGGTCTGGCTCTGCGGGGGCACCCTGCGCGACTTGCTCATGGGGCGCCGACCCCCTGACCTGGACCTGGCCTGCGCCGGCGACGCCCTGGCTCTGGGCCGCGATCTGGCCGCCTCGGCCGGAGGGCGCTTCGTGCCCCTGGGCGGGGAGTTCGCCACCTGCCGGGTGGTGCTGGACGGCGGAGACTACCTGGACCTGGCCGGCCTCAGGGCCCCGGACCTG
>JANQFN010000372.1 GCA_028277825.1 Desulfarculaceae bacterium | reverse complement strand
ATGCAGATCACCCGCCTGCAGATGGCCTCCATCCAGTGGCTGCCCTTCGCCTTTTTGTTCTTGCACCGCTGGCTGGAACGCCGCTCCTGGCCCGACCTGCTGGGCCTGGCCGGCTTCTACATCCTGCAGTGCCTGAGCTGCGGCTACTACGCCCTGTTCATTACGGTGCTGTTGGGGGTGGCGCTGTTGGTGGGCTTGGCCGGCGGCCGCCGCTGGGCCTCGGGCCGGGTCTGGCTGCAACTGGGCGTCTTCGGTCTGGCCAGCGCGGTGTTCCTGTTGCCCTTTTTCTATCCCTATATCCAGGTAAAGGCCCAGCACGGCTTCTACCGGGATCTGGATGAGGTGCGCCACTACTCGGCCAGCCTGAAGAGCTATGTGGCCGCCACCGGCCAGAACCTGCTCTACAGCCCCTGGCTGTACCACCTGGGCCGCGAGGAGGGCCGCCTCTTCCCGGGCCTGGCCGCGCCGCTGCTGGCCCTCTTGGGCCTGCTCCTCTACCGGCCCGGCGCGGGCCGGGGCTACGCCGCCGCCGGCGGGCCGGCCCAGCGCTGGCTCTACTTGGGCCTGGCCGTCCTGGCCTTTCTCCTGTCCCTGGGCCCGGAGATAATGGTCAGCGGCAAGGTGCTCATCAGCGGACCCCACCGCTTTTTGTACGAGCACTTCCCCGGCTTTTCCGGCCTGCGCACCGCCGCCCGCTGGGGCATGATGCTGATGTTCTTTTTGGCGGTGCTGGCCGGCTACGGCCTGGCCGGGCTGAGGCGCCGGGTATCCGCCAAAGGTCTCCGGGCGGCGCTGGTGCTGTTCTTCGCCGTTGCCCTGGCGGCGGAGCTGTTCCCGGTGCCCCTGCACAAACACGGCCCCCATCCCCGGCCGGGGGACATGCCCGGCTTCATCACCTGGTTAAAAGATCAGCCCGGGCCGGGGGCGGCGGTGTTCATCCCCCTGGGCGACCCCCGCCAGGACGCCTTTCACACCCTGATCGCCGCCTATCATCAAAAGCCCCAGCTCAACGGCTACAGCGGCTATTTCCCGGCCGGGCACGTGGCTCTGGGCGGGCTGCTCAGGACCCCGCCCAGCCGGGCTCTGGTGGCGGACCTGGCCCGGGCCGGGGTGCGCTGGGTCCTGGTGGCGCCGGAGCACGTGAAGCCGCCCCAGTTGGGACGGGCCACCCTGGCCGCGCTCAAGGCCATGCCCGATCTGGCCGCGCCGGCCGGCCACTGGGACTGGGGCGGGGGCATGTACGCCTTCACGCTCAAGCCTCCGCCAGCGGACGGCCTGCCCCGGGCCCGGGCACCGGCGAACGCCACGGCCACGGCCTCGGTCAAAGACGACCTGGCCGCCCGGGCGGTTGACAATGATCCAGCCAGCGCCTGGTTCACCCACCGGCCCCAAAAAGCGGGCGACTGGTTCCAGGTGCTCTTGCAGCGGCCCGAGCGCATCAGGGGCCTGGAACTAGACCTGGGCTTCAACCCCGAGTTCTTCCCCAGGGGCCTCAAGCTGAGCCTGTTGGGCACTGACGGCCAGTGGCGACCGGAGCCGGGCGCCCAGGCCAGCCTGCGGCCGCTCAGGCAGATCCTGGCCGCGCCGCGCCAGACCCGGGCCCGCTATGTTCTCACCCTACCCGGGCCCCGGGAGGTGCAGGGTCTGCGCCTGCAGGCGGGCCGGAGTGACCCGGCCCACGGCTGGAACATTTACGAGTTCAGGCTGATCCCCGCAAAGGGCAACTGAAAAGGAGCCTTGGCCATGTTCACTAACACCGTTAAGCGCAAGATCATGTGGGGCGACCTGGATTCGTTGGGCATCGTGTTCTATCCCCGCTTCTACGAGTGGATCGACGCCTCGGGGCATCTGTTTTTCGAGGCCCTGGGCCTGCATTTGGGCCGTCTGTGGCAGGAGCGCGGCATCTGCTTCGGCTTGGTGGAGACCTCCAGCCGCTATAAGGCGCCGGGGCGCTATCACCAGGAGATCAAGCTGATCAGCAACCTGGCCGAGTTGGAGGTCAAGACCCTGACGCTCAAGCACGACATCGTGGACGCCGCCTCCGGCGGCCTGATGGTGGCGGGCCGCGAAAAGCGCATCTGCCTGGACGTGAGCGATCCGGAGAATTTTAAGGCCCGGGACATCCCGGCGGACCTGTATGAGGTGCTGGCCGGGAGCCGGGGGGGTCAGGCGGGATGACCCCTGACACCCAGTGAGGAGAAACACCATGAGCTATGAAGTGATTTCAGTGGAAATGGAGCAGGAATTCAAGGACTGTCCGGTGTGCGGCTACACTGACGGCTTCCACTCCATGTTTAAAAAAGACGGCCAGGAGACCAAGTGGATGTTCATCTGCCCCTCCTGCCACAGCGTCTTCGACCTGGGTCTGAAGGTGTGAACCTTAAGAGCGCCTTTTGACTCGGATCAGCGGGAATGGCCCGGTCCGTGGAACACGCGCAGCACCATCAAAAACATCAGACGCATGATCTCCACGATCATCAACCCCAGCACCAATAGCACCGCCAGACTGATCACCCGGGGCAGGAAATTCTCCTCGGTCCAGGCCCGGTCGGAAAACAGGCCGTCTCCCTTGAACAAAAAGGACAACAGACCCCACTCGTCCTGTTGGTCTTTCTTGCGGATCTTGGGCAAGAGACCGCCTTGCCGGGCGTCCAGGCCGGAGCGGTAAAGGGACAGGCAGAAGGAGGGGATGATCGAGGGTTTGGCTTTTTCCAGACCGCTGTCATCCAGAAGGGGTTCTTTGCGGCCGGTCTGGTTGGCCGTTTGCATGTAAAGCAAAACGGACATCAGAGGTATTTCGGTATTGGAGCTGCTTTCGAACTTAGCGATGGTTTGGAGGTTTTCGGCCAGGATCAGTTCGTTTGACATCACAAAGGCCAGGGGGTGGCGTTTATAAATCGGCCAGCCAACTCCCTTGCCGGGTTGTTTGCGCCTGGCTTCAAACGCGCCGTCCAAGCGCTCCATTTGGAGGTCGTCCAGCGTGGCGTCCCAGGCGGAGGCATGGCCCTGGTTGGCAGACAAACCCACCAACAGCATCAAGCCAAGCGGTAAAGCCAGACATAACCTGCGGACCATGCGGGGCATCCTTTTCCCAAAAAGGCCAAGGTCGCAATCAGGTGCCGCTGTGATACTCCAAGCGAGCTAAACAAAGGCCGCTAATTTAGGCCTTTAGCATAACCCACCATTGCAGGGAAAATCCAGGGGTGGGATGTGGGGCTGGCCGGTTCAGGCCAGGCGGTAGGGCTTGGGCTGCAGGCGGTAGAGCATAAAACACAAAAAACCCAGGGTCAATGACAGGAAGACGCTCAACAACTGGTTGACCGGGTTGTCCAGGAGCAGCAGATGGAAGAAATCCGGGTAGGGCCGGCCCAGTTGCAGGGCCATCAGGGAGAAGATGAACCAGAGCAGGCTGAAGACCCAGGCTAAAAGAAGTGTACGCCTAAGCATTTTTGAACTCCCCTCTCAGCCGGTGGCGGGGGAAGTCCCCCGCCCGGTTTCACGGCTGCCTCAGTTAGGGTGTGCCTATGTGAAAAGCAAGAAGCCTGCCAAAGAAGCCGTGGCGCGCCCCGCTGCCGTGCCAAAGGGAATCTGTCTCGTTATTGGTAAATATAATTAGAGATTTAAAGCAAGGGTTCCAACGCGGGAGGTAAACCGGGCAACCCCACCGGGAAGGGCCGATTTAAATACGAAAGAGAACTTGTTTCAAAATCGTAATACGAAATCGTAATAAAAGGCATTGATTGACGGGACAGCCGCTGGGGGAGTACCATACCCGCCGGCAGCCATAACGCTCTCAATGACCTTCAGC
>JANQFN010000366.1 GCA_028277825.1 Desulfarculaceae bacterium | reverse complement strand
ATGTCCTTGGCGCCGGGCACCTGCAGGAGGCTGGGGGCCACGTAGCCGTCAAAGGTCAGGTCGGCGTAGGCGAAGTCATGCACCAGCCAGATTTCATGCTCGCGGCAGAAGTCCACGATTTTAGTCAAAAAATCCAGATCCACCACCGTGTTGGTGGGGTTGTGCGGGAAGCTGATGATCAGCATCTTGGGCGCGGGCCAGGTCTGCCGGAAGGCGCTCCTGAGGTCTTCGAAAAAGTCGCGTCCCGGCAACAGCGGCACTGAGCGCAGGTCGCCGCCGGCGATAACAACACTATACGGGTGTATGGGATAAGTGGGGCTGGGCACCAGCACCGAGTCCCCGGGGCTCACGGTGGCCAAAACCAGGTGGCTCAGCCCCTCCTTGGCGCCGATGGTGGCCACCGCCTCCACGTCCGGGTCCAACTCCACGTCATAACGGCGCTTGTACCAGTCGCAGATGGCGTGGCGCAGCTTGGTGATACCCTTGCTGGCCGAGTAACGGTGATTGCTAGCCTTGGCCGCCGCCTCGTTGAGCTTCTCCACGATGTGGGGGGGCGTGGGCAGGTCAGGATTGCCCATCCCCAAGTCGATGATGTCCTCGCCTTTATGGCGGGCCTCCATCTTCAGCTCGTTGACTACCGCGAAAACGTACGGCGGCAGCCTTTTCATGCGGCGGAATTCTTGCATTGCCTCTTTCCAGGTTTTCGGGGGGCGGGTCGGGCCGCCAAAATGCACCCCTCCCAGCCTAACCCAGGTTGAACCCCCGTGCGAGGGTGTTTTTGGCGAAGCCTGCCGGGCTTTGGGGGCAGGCATTTTTCTAATGAATAACCCGCCATTTGCGGCGGGGCTGTTCATTAAAGGGAATTTATCGCACCCCCCACATGGTGTCAACCCTGCGGAGAAATGGGCGATTTCCCGCTGGTTCCTGCCGGGAAAACAGCCTAAAAGGCGCCTTGGTACCGCTTTTGGAGCCTTGGGCATGCTCCCGGCTTGGCCTGGGTGGGCCCGGCGTTGTATGATGAGTCCGGTTTTGCCCGGAGCCGCGAGCCTGGACCCGCGACCAGTAAAGGGAAAATGATCATTCAGACCAACAGTTTGGAAAGAACGTACCCATGCTGCTCAAACTGACCTACATCGCCCTGGCCGGGGCCCTGGGCACCCTGGCCCGCTACGGCCTGGGCGGTCTGATGCATCGCCTGTTGCCCGCCGGCTTTCCCTGGGGCACCCTCACGGTCAATCTGGTGGGCAGCTTCGCCTTTGGCCTGATCTGGGGCCTGGCCGTGGAAAGAAACCTGATCAGCGGCGAGGCCCGTTTAATCATCCTGGTGGGCTTCATGGGGGCCTTCACCACCTTTTCCACCTTCATGTTCGAGACCGGCCAGCTCATGCGCGACTCCCAGTGGCTTTTGGTGGCGGGAAACCTCCTGGCCCAGAACCTGGTGGGCCTGGTGGCGGTGTTTTTAGGCTGGGCCCTGGCCCGGGCATTGTGAAATAGGGGAGGGGAATCATGAAACTGCCCGAGGAAGCCAAGCTGCTCAGAATATTCATCGGCGAGGACGACAAGCACGACGGCCAGCCCGTGTATCAACTGATCGTGGAAGAGGCCCGGCGCTTCGGCCTGGCCGGGGCCACCGCCTATAGGGGCATTCTGGGCTTTGGCGCTCACAGCCGCATCCACTCCAACAAGATTTTGCGCTTGAGCCAGGGCCTGCCCATGGTGGTGGAGATCGTGGACAGCAAAGACAAGATCGAGGATTTTCTGCCCTGGCTGGACTCGGTGATCAAAGAGGGCCTGATCACCATGGAAAAGGCCCAGGTGATTGCCTATAGGCATAACGTTGATTAATAAGCCGGCATTAGGCCCGGCATTCTAATCGCAACCTGAAACCCGTGGCATGCTAATCCCCTAAGAATCGTACACCGGCTCTTTGCGGCCCAAGGCCTCCTTGTACACATCGCGCTGCACAATGTACTGCATGACCTCCGAGGTGCCCGAGGCGATGCGGCCCAGCCGGGCGATGCGGAAGAAGGACTCCACCGGGTACTTGTCAGTGTAGCCGATGCCACCGAAGACCTGGATGGCCATGTCAGCCACCTCAAAGCCCATTTCAGTGCCCACGTACTTGGCCTCAGCCACCTCCTTCATGGCCCGGGAGCCGTAACGGTCCACCAAACGGCAGCCCCTGAGAATCATCATGGCGGCCATGTCCCGTTTCATCACCATGTCGGCGATGATGTTGTTCACCGAGGGCAGGCGGCTGATGGGCACGCCGTAGGCCTCGCGCTCCAGGGAGTATTTCAGGGCCTCGTCCAGGCAGCGGCGGGCATTGCCCAACTGCCCGGCCGCGGTGCTCAGGCGCTCCCAACACAAGATGGTATCCAGCACCGCCATGCCCTGGCCCTCCGCACCCAAGAGGTTTTTGGTGGGCACCCGGGCGCCCTTCATAATGAGGTGGGACACGCCGGTGCCGTGGTAGCCCATCATGCGGTATTTTTCCACCACCTCCACGCCCATGTCCCGGTCGATCAACAGGGCGGACAGGCCGCCTTTGAGCGGAGGCAGGTCCGGGTCGGTGACCACGAAGGTGATGAAAAAATCCGCGCCCAGGCCGCCCACCTGAAAGCGCTTTTCGCCGCTGACCACATAATCGCCGTTGTCTTTGATGGCCCGGGTCTTGTAGCCGTTTACGTCCGAGCCGGCCGCGGGCTCGGTCATGGCCACCGCTGCCACTAACTCGCCCCGGGCGATGGGTCCGCAGTATTTCTCTTTTTGCTGGTCCGTACCGTGCTGGATAATGGCGTTTCCCACCCAGCCGGTCATGCAGCCCGGGCAGCTCAGGGCCGGGGCCAGATAGGCCAACTCCTCGCTCTTGATGGTCTCGTAAACCAGGCCCCGGCTCTGGCCGCCGTACTCAGGGGGCAGGCACATGCCGAAGTAGCCGGCCTGGCCCAGGGCGCGGACCTCCTGGGTGGGGAAGTCCATTTCCTCTTGCTCCATCTTCTCCGGCAGGCCCAGGGGCTCGATCACGCGGGACACAAAGTCCCGGAACTCGCCGCGGAAAGCCAGTTCCTCGGGGGTCAGGAATATGTCGGGCATGAGGTCTCCTCCCTATGCTTCGGTCAGTTGGATCGCCTCCTGGGGGCAAAGGTCCTCACAGGTCTGGCAGTCGTAACAGGCATCCGGCTTGACCACCACGGGAATCCCGCCGGCCAATTTGAGCACTTTCAGGGGGCAGAAGTCCACGCACAGCCCGCAGCCGTCGCATTCGGATTCTATTATGTGGACTATGGTCATGCTGAGCGCGCCAGCCTGGGGGTCACGGTGCCATTATTCTCGCTAAAGGGTGATTCGGGCTGATGAATGCTGATTAATTCTCTAGCGGGCGCTTTTGGCTAACATACTTGAAAATCACGCATTTTGGGCATTGAAAGCACCATAGCCCAGCCCGGTCTGGCCGGTCAAGCTGAAACCGGTCCCCGCTGCCCGGCGGGTGTTGTTGGGGTAGGCGCGGGAAGTTTTGCCCGGCCCTCAGGGCTGGCGGTAGGCAAAGCCCTTCTTGTTGAACAACCGCAAACAGGCGTCCACCACCTCGGCGTCGTAGAGCTTGCCCCGGTTCATCTCGATCTCCTTTAGCGCCTCGCTCAGGCCCAGGGAGGCCCGGTAGGGCCGATGGGAGCCCATGGCCTCCATCACGTCGGCCACCCCCAATATGCGCGCCTCCAGGATGATCTCCGCGCCGGACAGACCCTTGGGATAGCCGGAGCCGTCCAACCTCTCATGGTGTTGCAAGACCGCCTGGGCCACCGGCCCGGGAAAGCCCACGTCCTTGAGCATTTCGTGGCCGGCCAGGGAATGGGTCTTAACGAATTCAGTCTCCAGGTTGCTCAGGGGGCCGGACTTGCTCAGTATCTCTGAGGGGACCGAGAGCTTGCCCAGGTCATGCAAGCGGCCGGCGATGCGGATGTTTTCGATGATGTCCTGGGGCAGGTTCATCTCCTGGGCGATGGCCCGGGCCAGATCGGCCACCCGTTTTTGGTGCCCGGCGGTGTAGGGGTCCTTGACCTCCACCGCGATGGCCATGGCCTCCACGGTGCCCCCCAGGGCCTTGCGCAGCCGCTCAGTGGTGTTTTTCAGCTCATCCTCGTTCTTTTTGTGCACTATGGCCCCGCTCAAGGCATCGGCCACGGCCTTCAAATATTCTTTTTCGGCCCGGTCGGATTGGTGGTTTTCGCGGGTATAAAGGGTGAGCACGCCCAGGAGCTCATGCTGCTTGGTCAACAGGGGAATGCAGTAGTGCCCGTGAGGCTCCATGCCCGGGATTTGCTTGCAATGGAAACCGCCCAGGTCGCCCTCCAGGGCGGCCAGATCCTTACCGGCCGGCGGGTGGTTGGCAAAAACAATCTTTTTGGTTTTGGCCGCCCAGCCGCAGAGGCAATCGCCGAAGTCGATTTGACTGCACTGCTCCAACAGGGCGGGCGGAAACAGGCGGTGGGCCTTCAGTCGCAGGGAATCGTCCGGCCCCTCCACCAGGAAAATGGCGCCCTTTGATTCCGGCGTAATCCAGGTGATGGTGGTGATCAGGTCCAGGGCAAGTTTCAGCATCACCTCCAGGGAGGTCTCCTCCATGAACAGGCGCAGCAGGCGGTTGATGACTTGCTGGCTGTGGTAGTTTCTTTTCAGCTTCTGCTGGGCGCGCTCCCGTTGGGAGATCTCCCGGTCAAAGGCCAGGATATAATCGCCGGCCTTGAGGTGCACCAGACCGGGGCTCACTTCCAGGGGGAATTCGGTGCCGTCTTCTCCGGTGTGCTCTAGCAGGAAGCTGACTTCTTGCCCTTGCAAAAAGCTAATAATCTGTTGGGCCGCGTGCGCCACGCCCGGCGGAAGCTTGAGTTGCCCGATATTGAGTTGCAGGATTTCATCCGGGGTCAGCCCGTGCATCTCGGCCGCCGCCTGGTTGGCCGCCAAAATCCTACCGCACTGAGGCCCCTCGCCCTGCAAGAGGAAAATGGCTTCTCCCGCCTGCGGGGATACGGTATCAAAGATGCCCTGCTGCCCAGGTGTCTTTGGGGTTGCCGCCGGTTTATTGGCGTTGGTGTTGCTGCTCTCAGGTTTGTTTTTCATGGACCGCCCCCCGGCCAGAAAAAATCCACCGTACCCGTTTCATCGGGCAAGGTCTCAATTGTGTGGAGTACCCATAGGCTGCCGTCAGCACACCGCCTCAGTTCAGTGTGCGACTGGCTGACCCTTTAGGTGAGCGGACCAAATAGGGGACAGTCTA
>JANQFN010000353.1 GCA_028277825.1 Desulfarculaceae bacterium | reverse complement strand
TGCGCAAAATGCTGGTCATACTCAACGCAATGCTCAGGGACAACAAACCCTGGAAGCCAATTTCTGCTTGACAAGAAACACAGTTGCTTCCGCTTCCCTCCAGTGGAGCCTATCAGGGAAAAGGAGGATTGCCACGGAGCGGCGGGGAGACCTCTTCTAACTTCCAAGCCCATTCGCCGCCACTCCTCGCAATGACAACTATTGATTTGGGCTTACCCTAATATTTTATTCGACGGCCTGATAAATACCGCCACGATCGACAATGATGTCCACCTTTGCCGAAATGCTTGGTTCAGTTTTTCCTTAATAACTCTTCGGAACGTTTGTTGGCGGGATCAACCTCTTACCTGGGTTCACGCCAGCAGGCCGTGCTCTTCCAAAAACTGCACAATAGCCATCTTGGTCTCGGCCGGCCGTTCCTGGGGCACGAAGTGGCTGGTTTTTTCCAGGCCCACGATCTTGGCCTCGGGGCTGACTTTGGCAAAGTACTTTGCCGCCGCGGGCAGGAAGGTGTCTGAATCCTTACCGTAGAGCACCAGGGTGGGGCAGGAGATTTTGGGGATATGGCGCCACACGTCGTGAGGGCACACGGCAAAGCAGCGGGACTCCCAGACCGGGTCGCAGCACAGCTCCACGCCTCCTTGGGCGCGCTCCCGGCTGGCTTCGTTCACATAGGCTTCTAAGAAACCGTCTCGCCAGGCGGGGAAGGGGCCTTTGCCCTGATAGGAGGCCAGCATCTCGGCCCGGTCGGCCCAGCCATTGCGCCGGCGGGCTGCTTTGTGCGCAATGGGCAGCAGGCGGGCGGCTCCGGTTTTCTTGGCCAGGTACCACCACCACATCCAGAGACGGGGCAGAATGGTGGGGTCGATCAGGATCAGGGCGCTGACCAGTTTCGGCCAGCGCGTGGCCGCCAACAGGGCCACCACCCCGGCCCGGGAGTGACCGGCCGCGATCACCGGACGGCCCTGAGAGGCGAAAAAGTTCCCGGCGTCGGCGGCGAAGCCCCACCAGTCTTTGAGCCGTCCGGGGTCGGCCGGGGCCGTGGACAGGCCGTGGCCCCGGTCGTCCAGGCCGATTACCCGAAAACGGTCACTGAGCATCTCGGCCAGGGGGGTGTAGGCACCAGCGCAGAAACCGGTGGCATGTCCCAGGTGCAGCAACGGCCCGTTGCCGCCCCAGTCGATGTAGTGAAAGCCGCCGCCGGGCAACTCTATGTGATGATCCTGGCGCACGCCTGGGCTTAAACCTCGGTTTCCTGCCACCAGGGGTAGAAATCCGGCAGGTCCCGGCTGGGCCGCATCTTGAACTGAGCCGGGCGCTTTTCCAAAAAGCTGTTCACGCCCTCGCGGGCGTCGGCCTGGCCGCCGATCCAGTGGATGATGCGCGATTCCACCAGATGCGCCGCCTGGGGGTCGGGTTCGTCCAGGCCGTGCCAGAGCATGGCCTTGGCCAGGGTGACCGAGATGGCCGAGGTGTTGTCGGCGATCTCCCGGGCCAGCTCCAATGCCTTGGGCAGGACTTCTGCGGCGGGCAGCACGTAGTTGAACAGGCCGCTGTGGGCCTCGTCGGCGGCCGGGAACACCCGCCCGCTGTAGACCCATTCCGTTGCCTTGCCCATGCCCACCAGGCGGGGCAGGAAATAGGACGAGCAGGCCTCGGGCGCGATGCCCCGCTGGCTGAAGACGAAGCCTATTTTGGCCTCGGCCGCCGCCACCCGCATGTCCATGGGCAGGGTCATGGTGGCCCCCACCCCCACCGCGTGGCCGTTGATGGCCGCGATGACTGGTTTTTTGCAGCGGTGGATGGCCAGGGCCAGTTGGCCGCCGCCGTCGCGGTGCTGTTCATGATCCGAGCTGCCGCCGGGGCGTTGGGCATAGTCAAAGGTGCCGGCGCCGTCTGCCAAATCCATGCCCGCGCAAAAGGCCTTGCCCGCGCCGGTGAGCACCACCACGCGCACCTGGTCGTCGCCGTCGGCGCGAGTGATCAGCTCTATCAGCTCGTTGCGCATTTGCACGGTGAAGGCGTTCAGCTTATGAGGGCGGTTGAGGGTGACCAAGGCCACGCCCCGGTCAAGTTCATAGATGGTGTGCTTGTCAGCCATGGCTGGCCTCCGTTGAAAGGCAAAAAGCAGGGTGTGTGCCTGTGCGGGCGGCTAGCCCGGATATTTCACGAAGGCTGGTCGTCCGGCTGCGCCAGCCAAGCGCTGGCGGTGTTGCCGGCTGCGCTCCAAG
>JANQFN010000351.1 GCA_028277825.1 Desulfarculaceae bacterium | reverse complement strand
TGCGCAAAATGCTGGTCATACTCAACGCAATGCTCAGGGACAACAAACCCTGGAAGCCAATTTCTGCTTGACAAGAAACACAGTTGCTTCCGCTTCCCTTTGTCTCCCCGCTGCCCATTAAGAGATTTCCGGTTCCACAAACCCAGATGAGGAAACGGAGGATTGCCACGGGATGGCGGGGCGGCCATGGTTGTCTTCCCAAACCTTTTTGCCGCCATCCCTCGCAATGACCACTATTTATTAGAATTTCTTTGAACCCCCATACGGGGGTTCATTCCCCGCTGCTTGCGGCGGGGTTGTTCATTGCAAGCGAGACGACGGGGCACTCTTTCGGCTCAATCCTCTTTGGGCATCTTGGCGGCCAGCTTGCGGATCACCCGGCTGAGCAGCAACCCGCCGGCCACGGCAAAGGCCAGGCCCATCAACAGGGCCAGGGTCTTGATCAGCCACAGGGGCAGGCTCTCGATGAAATCAACCATGGCGGCAATAATAGCCCGCGCCTGCTGAGCAAACAAGGCCGGCCTTGGCTTCTGCCCGGCCAGGCAGCATAATAGGGCCATGCAGACCGAGACCTGTCAGCCGCCGGCCGAACCCCTGGAAATACGCTATCCTTTGGACAAGTGGCCCCCGCCCGGGGCCAGTGTGGTGCTGGGCCTGCAGTGGCTGGTGATCCTGGTGCCGGGCATTCTGGTCCTGGGCGATGTGGTGGGCCTGGCCTGGGGCCTGGACGCCGCCGCCCGGGTGGCCTACATGCAGCGCCTGCTGTTGGTCTGCGGCCTGGTGCAGGCGGCGCAGGTGCTGGTGGGCCATCGCCTGCCCGGCCTGGTGGGGCCCTCCACGGTGCTTTTGGTGGGGGTGCTCTCCACCATGGCCAGCGGAAGCGGACAGGTCTACGGGTCCATGGCCCTGGCCGGCGGGCTGGCCGCCCTGTGCGGCTTGACCGGCCTGGCCGCCCGCCTGGGCCGGTTGTTCACTCCGCCGATTCTGGCCAGCACCCTGCTTTTGATCGCCATGTCCCTGGCCCCCACCATGCGCAACCTGCTTTATGACCCGGCCACCGCCGGCGCACCGGTCTCGGGCTCTTTTCTGTTCGGTCTGGGCCTGTTTTTGGCCATGCTCTTCGCCCAATTCAGGCTCAAGGGACTGTGGTCCTCGGCGGTGATCCTCATGGGCCTGGTGGCCGGCAGCGGCGCCTATTACCTGTTGGGCCTGGGGCCGCTGCCCGCCTGGGAGGCCGGCGGCCTGGCCAGCCTGCCCCGGCTGTTGACCCCGGAGTTGTCCCTGCACCCCGGGGTGATCATCGCCTTCTGCCTGTGCTATCTGGCCCTGATCTCCAACGAGCTGGGCACCCTGGAGTCGGTGGGTCACATGATCCGGGCGGAAAACATGGCCAGCCGGGCCAACCGGGCGGTGGCGGTGTCGGGCCTGGGCGGTCTGGCCGCCGGCCTGATGGGCGTCCTGGGCCCGGTGACCTATGCCACCAGCCCGGCGGTGCTGGTCTCTTCAAAAAGCGCCTCGCGCTTCACCCTGCTGCCCCCGGCGGCGGTGCTGATCCTTTTGGCCTTGTGGCCCGGGGGCCTGGCCCTGTTCGGCCTGGTGCCGGCCCCGGTGGTGGGGGCGGTGCTGGCCACCCTCCTGGCCCAAGTGGTCTTCGCCGCCCTGCACGTGCTGTTGCCCGATGGCGGCCGGCCGGACTGGGCCGGGGGTGTCACCCTGGGCGCGGCGGCCATCGTGGGCATCATCGTCAGCTTCATGCCGCCGGAGGTCAAAGAGGCCATCCACCCCTATCTCAGGCCTATCCTGGCCAACGGCTTTGTCCTGGGGCTGTTGACCGCCCTGGCCTTGGAGCATGTGTTGTTCCGGAGGAGGGGGTAGAGTGGGGGCGCTACAGCCCGCTTGATTCCCCTACAATTTATAGGCTAAACTCCTGCCCAACCAAGGAGGACGCCGTGAACCGTTCCAGACGCCTGCCGGGCTTCATTCTGCCGGCCGTGCTGACCCTGTTTTGCCTGTTGCTCCTGGCCGCCTGGCCGGTCCTGGCCGGGCCGCAGGACCCGCCCCAGGGCGCAGCCCTTGAAAAGCTGCTGAATAAGTTCGAGGCCTACGCCGAAAAGAACCGCCAGGCCTTCGGCATACCGGGCATGGCCGTGGCGGTGGTGGCCGGTGACCAGGTGATTTACAGCAAGGGCATGGGCAGCACCGCCCTTTCCGGCGGCCGGCCGGTGGATGCCAACACCATCTTCCAGATCGGCTCCACCTCCAAGGCCTTCACCGCCGCCCTGTTGGCCCTGATGGTGGACCGGGGC
>JANQFN010000341.1 GCA_028277825.1 Desulfarculaceae bacterium | reverse complement strand
AACAGAGCGCTTTTTGGCCATCAAGCGCGACTTCGGGCCCGAGTCCTTGGTCTTGGGCTACGGCACCGGCCGGGACAACGAGGCCTTCATCTACCGCCTGGCCAACAGTTTCGGCACCCCCAACGTGCTCACGGCCGGCCACATGTGCTACGGGCCGCGCATCGTCACCGGCATCACCCGTTGCGGCAACCTGCCGGTGGTGGACTATGAGGGCGGACCGGCCTGCGTCCTGGTCTGGGGCGCCAATCCCCTGGTCTCCAACCCGGACGAATACAAGGGCCTTTATTTGGCCCAGGCCATCAAGAACGGGGCCAAGATCATCTGCGTGGACCCCAGGCGCTCCCTGGTGGCCAAACAGGCCGACCTCTGGCTCAAGCTCAGACCCGGCACCGACGGCGCCCTGGCCTGGGGCATGATCAACCACATCATCGACAATCAGCTTTACGACGCTGAATTCGTGCATAGCCAGGTGCACGGCTGGGAGGAATTTTGCGCCCGGGCCCAGGAATATCCCCAGTCCTGGGTGGCTGATAAGACCGGCCTGGCCCCGGAGGATATCCAGGCCGCGGCCGAAATGTTCGCCACCGCCGGCCCGGCCGGCATCCACTGGGGCGTGGCCCTGGAGCAGTCAATCAACTGCGTGAACAACATCTCTCTGTTGATCGGGCTGATGGCCATCACCGGCAATCTGGACCGGCCCGGCGGCAGCGTGTTCTACCCCAACCCGCCGGTGGTCAACGCCTCGCAATTGGGCCTGCACAAAAATCTGGATCCCGAGGTGCGCGCCAAGCGCCTGGGCGGCGACCGTTTCCGGTTGGCCGACGTGATCGGGGTGATCAACCCCAAGGCGGTGTGGGACGCCATCCTCACAGAGGAGCCCTACCCAGTCAAGGGCCTGTATCTGATCTCCACCAATCCGGTGATAACCCGGGCCAAGGCCAAAGAGGTGCATGCCGCCCTGAGCGCGGTGGAGTTCCTGGTGGTGCAGGACTTCTTCATGACCCCCAGCGCCGCCCTGGCCGAGGTGGTGCTGCCCGCGGCCACCTGGCTGGAGCACGACTACGTGGGCGACCTGTGGAAGCGCCACGGCTGGGTCATCGCCCGCCAGCAGGCGGTGAGCGTGGGCCAGGCCCGCTCGGACTACGACATCATCAACGAGCTGGGCAAGCGCTGCGGCGACCCCAAGCATTGGTGGCCCAATCTGAAAGAGGCCTGCGACGAGATCCTCTCGCCAGCCGGCATGACCTGGCAGCAATTCAAACAGCGCGGTTATCTGCAGGGCGAGCGCAGATTCAAAAAATACCTGCAGGGCGGATTCCGCACCCCCACCGGCAAGGTGGAGCTGTACTCCACGGTGATGGAGCGCCT
>JANQFN010000331.1 GCA_028277825.1 Desulfarculaceae bacterium | reverse complement strand
CGAACTAGACTGGCAGGTACTTTGCCGCCAGGGGCTCTTGTTTTTCGGGCGGGTCACCGCCAGCATGACCCATGAGATTAAAAACGGCCTGGCGGTGATGAACGAGCAGAGCCATCTGCTCAAGGAGCTTTTGGAAATGGCCGCCCAAGGCCGCGAGCCGGACCCGGCCCGCCTGGAGCAGCTCACCGGACGGCTGATCCAGCGCGTGAAAGACACCGACGCCATCATCAAGTGCTTTAACACTTTTGCCCATACCGTGGATGAAGACTCCAAAACGCTGGACGCAGGCGAACTGCTCCAACTAACCATGGCCCTCTACGAGCGCCTGGCCTCGCTCAAGGGCGTCAGTTTGGAATATCCGCCGCCGTCCGCGGCGCTGAGCCTGAGGGCCAGCCCCTTCTTTTTGCACGCGGCGCTTTTCGACTGCTTGGAGGCGGTGGCCGCGGCCACGCCCGGCGGCGGCGTGTTGAGCGCCAGTGTGGCCGAGAGAGCCCCTGGCGTCGAGTTCCGCTTCCAAGGTGCCGAGCCCGGCGGCAAGGCGCCTGAGGGCGGCCCGGCGCCAGAGGTGCTGGCTGCCCTGGGCGCCGGTTTGGAGTGGGGCGCGGAGCAAGGGAGCCTCACACTCAGGGTGCCGGCCTCACCGCCAAGCGGCTGAGGCACATCCCCGCACCGAGCAAATTCATGGCGACATCACATCTGATCGCAGAGGGAATGCTCACTGGCGCTCCCGGGCCGGCAGCCAGGCAACATGCCAATTGACCGGCCCCAGGGCATGTCATAATATGCCAGCAAATGAGGACGCGGCAATTGTGCCGTGATTTCAAGGCGTCATGGTCGGCTTGCCCGGGCCGGCGGGGCTGGAGACGGCAATCTTGCCAAAAGAGCAGAGAGAAGGCGATGCAGTAAGGCAAAACTCGCCCCGAGGCGAGTCCCTGCCCGGCCTGCTCTTGGGCGCCGGGGGCATGGCGCTGTTGGCCTTCAAAAGTCAGCTTTCCTATCTCATGCTGGAGGGCTGGGAGGCGCCCCTGCTGCGCCTGGCCTTGGGCCTGTTGGGCGGCGGGCTGCTGGGCTTTGCCTTGGCCTGGGCCTATGCCCGTCTGCTGGCCCTGAGCGGGGCCCTGAGCCGCAAGGCCGCCTTTTGGACCGGCGGCTGGACCCTGGCCGCCTTGGGGCTTTTGGGCTGGTACTTCTACGACCTGATCGTTTTTAAGTATTTCAACTTAATCTTGCCCGCGCTGCTGGCCGGCCTGGTTTTGGCGCTGGCCTATGGGGCGGGCACCGCCCTGGACGCCTCCCCGGAGCGCCGCCGCCGCACAGCACTTTGGCTGGGTCTGCTTTGCATCCTGGCCCTGGGCCTGTTCTTGCGCCTCAGCGGGGTCAACCACGGCCTGCCTGAGTTCATCGCCCACTGCGACACGCCCAAGCAGCTGGCCCTGGTGTCGTTTTTCGCCGAGGGTGTCCTGACGCCGCCGGACAGCTACCCGGTGGGCCACATCTACCTCTACGCGGGCCTCATCCGGCTGTGGCAGGAGATCGCGCCGGCCCTGGCCACGCTGCCCACCATGCCCCTGCCCCAGCTTTTGGCCCCCACCTCGGACCTGGTCCTGGCGGTGCGCACCCTGCAGGCCCTCATGGGCTGGGCCCTCATATTGCCCGCCTTTTTCATCGCCCGGCGGCTTTGGGGGGACTGGGCCGGTCTCCTGGCGGCGCTCTTGATCGCCCTGGACCCGGTGCACCTCACCTACGGCCGCCAGGCCATGGGCGAGATCCCCCAGACCTTCTTCGTGTTCTTGAGCCTGCTTTGCGCGGTGCGCCTCTGGCAGGGCGGCGGCTGGCGCGATTGTCTCTTGGCCGGTTTGTTCGCCGGCGCGGCGGCTGGCATGAAGATGTACGGCGGCTACATCGTGGTGGCCGCCCTGGCCGCCTGGCTCTGGAGCGCCCCGCGCCAGGTGCGGCGGCCGCTGTTGATCCTGGCCGGGCTTCTGGCCGGTATCGCGGCCGCCTCCCCCCACATGTGGGTTGATTTCGCTGGCTGGCTGCACAACGTGGGCCTGCAGACGGGCACTCAGTACGGCGTTGGCCAGGAGTACCAGTTAAGCGGGGGGCTGAGCTATTTCTGGGCCGGTCTGGGGCACCGTTTCGGCTTGCCCTGGCTGATAATCGCCCTGGGCTCGCTGGGCTTTTTGGCCTGGCGGCGCAGCCGGGCGGACCTGTTTTTCGCGGTGCCCCTGGCGCTGTCCCTCATCATTATCTTCGGCTTCCGCCTGGGCTATTTGCGCGAATGGGATTTCGTCAACCTAACGCCCTATCTGGCCCTGGCCCTGGCGGCCATGATCTGCGGCCTGGCCGCCAAAATCAAGCAGGCCCCCCGGGGCCTGGCCTACGCCGGCTCCATCCTACTGGCCGCCTTCCTGGTCCTGCAGGGCCTGATCGCCGTCGGCGACGCCTGGCTGGCGCGGCAGCCCGACACCAGGCAGACGGCCCGGGCCTGGCTGGAGCGCTATCTGCCACCCAGGGCAGTCACCGCCATCAGCTTCCAGTGGAGCGCCTTCAACTGGCTGTCGCCGGATATGGCCCCAAGGGCGGTTCCCCGTAACGTAGCGGCCATGCTGGTCAACGGCCAGACCCCCCGGGGGTTCGAACCTCAGGCCCTGATCATCGAGCGCGGCTGGCAACAGGCCCCCTTGCCCGCCGATAAGTTCGCTCCGGTGCAGAAATTCGCCCTGCGCAACCAGTACTGGGAAAACCCCGACATCTCCATCTACCTCCCCGGGGTACCGCGCTACGCCTCCAGCCTGATCCTGCCCCACGGCCGGGCAATGCGGACCCGCCCGGTGTTCTGGCAGACGCCGTGGGCCAACAGCCGGCCTATCGACTTTGTCCTCAATCAAAAGCAGGGCTACGGCAACCTGCCCCGGCACCGGGCAATGGTGTTCCCCGAAAGGCCCCTGGAAGAGCTGGGTTACCTGGCCCTGGGTTGGGGCCGGGCCAGCCTCTCCTCGGGCTGGGGCCTGGGCTTCCCGGTGAACACCCAGACCGGCACGGCCGTTGCCGGGGTGTTTTCGCCCCTGCGTTCCTGGCTGCCCTTGGGTACGCCGGTCTATGAGCTGACTCTGATGTCCTCGCCAGAGAACCACTGGCCGCCCATCTGGGTGGGGGTGTTCCGCCGGCCCTGGCAAATGGTCCCCTTGCTGGCGCGTTATGGGGCCTGGGACAAGCTGGCGGCCCTGACCGCCGGCGCGAAGAACGGCCAAGACGCTCCGGCCGAGGCCTACCTGTTCCAGGCCGTGGCCCTGGCCGCCGCAGGCCAGCAGGAGAAAGCCAAACAGGTCCTGGCCGCCCTGAACAAGCGCCACCCCGGCTTCCTGGCCGGCTATGTCAAGCTGGCCCGGGGCGGCCCCGGCTTCTTCGCCAACCTGGCCCGGCTCAACAACGCCAACCAGTCCATGCTCCTGAGCGAAAGGCTGGACTGGCAAAGGGGCAAAGGCTTCACCGGCCCGGCGGCCGCCGAGGACTGGCCGGCGGTGCGCATCAAACGCGCGGCCGGCGCCGAGCAGATAAGGCTGCCCCAGGTCTTTCTGCCCGGCCACTGGCAACTGGAGGCGGCTTGGAAAGGTGAAGGCCCGGGCCAGGTGGCTGGTTGCCGCTTGACCGTGACGGCCTACGCTCCGGGGATCATCGAGCGCCAAATCGCCGGCGCTCTCCTGGTTCCGGGGCAAACCACGGCCCGGATCAAGCTCTCCATTCCGGCCGGTCCCTGCCAGTTGCGCATCGCCATTCAAGGACAGGGGAAGTGCCCCGCTTTGCAAAAAATCAAGCTGATACCGGACCTGGCCGCTGAGTTTGCCTGGCGCCTGCAGTTGTTCCGCCGCCACCTGGGGGCTCTTTCTCCCCGTCTGCAAGCCGCCGCGCGCTGAATCCCCCTCAGTTATTTTTCAAATTTTGCTTGCCCCACAGGGGGGTGAATGCACCACAATGATGCAAGCATAATCCGCACCATGTTTTGACGCCCGCCTTATTCCCGCCACATAAAGCAAAGGAGCGGTCCATGGGATATTGGTTTGAGGACCCCATCCTCAGGAACCTGGCCCCCCTGGCCCTGTCCACCTCCATCCGGGGGCTTTCCACCATTTTCGGCACGCCCCGCATCTTCGTGGGCACCAATGTATTGCCCAGCGGCCCGCCCATCGGCCCCACCACCATGGACGCCCTGGCGCCGCGCTGCGTGGCCAAACGGGCCTTTGTGGTGACTGATGAGTTCAACCAGCGCTACGCTCCCAAGCTGACCGCCTTTTTGGAGAGCGGCGGCTTCACCTGCTCGGTCTGGGACCAGACCCTGCCCGAGGCGCCCATGGAGAACGTGAGCGACTGCGCCGCTGAGATGGCCGCTTTTGAGCCGGACATGATCGTGGCCCTGGGCGGCGGCTCGGTGATGGACCTGGCCAAGGCGGCCTGGCTGCTTTATGAAAGGCCTGACATCGAGGACCTGGGCATGGTCTCCCCCCTGGAGCCTTTGAACCTGCGGCAAAAGGCCTTCCTGGTGGCGGTGCCCACCACCAGCGGCACCGGGTCCGAATGCACCGGCGCGGCGGTGCTCACCGACAGCGCGGCCCACCGCAAGGTGCCCATCGCCCACGCCGAGCTGGTGCCCGACGTGGCCATCCTGGAGCCGGAGTTCACCTTGACCGTGCCCCCGGCCCTCACCGCCGGCACCGGTTTGGACGTCTTGGCCCACGCCATGGACGCGGTGACCACCCCGGCGGCCAACGATTACACCCTGCCCCTGGCGCTCAGGGCGGTGGAGATGGTGTTTGAATGGCTGCCCAAGGCCTATCAGGACGGCGGCGACCGCGAGGCGCGGCACCGCATGATGATCGCCTCCAACATCGCGGGCATCGCCTTTGGCATGAGCGGCTGCCACCTGACCCACAGCTTCGGGCACGCCCTGGGCGCGGTGTTCGAGATGCACCACGGCCTGGCGGTGGGCTTTTTCATCCCCCACACCCTGCAGTTTTGCCAGACGGTGACCGACAAGCACCTGCTGATCTGCAAGGCCCTGGACATTCCGGCGTCCGATCCGGGTCAGGGACTGGAAAACCTGGTGGCCCGGGTGCGCGAGTTCTTGATCTCCCTGGAGGTGCCCCTGGCCCTGAAGGATTTCGGCATCGGGCCCGAGGAGTTCGAGGAGAAGTTGCCCCAGTTGGTGGAGTTCGCCCACGGCGACATTGACGGCTTTTTCAGCCCCCGGCCCATCACCGCCGCCCAGTGCGAAATGGTGATGCGCTACGCCTATGAAGGCAAGGACATTGACTTCTAGGAGGTGAAAGTCATGAAAGGATATCACGGCCGCTTTCTGGAGGTTGACCTGAGCGGAGGCACCTGTAGGGACCTTCCCCTGGATGACGAGTTTTGCCAAAAGTACATCGGCGGAGCCACCATGGCCGCCGCCCTGGTCTATGAGCGCATGGACCCCGCCAGCGATCCCCTGGCGCCGGAAAGCCCCTTGGTTATGGCCACGGGCCCCTTTGTGGGCACGCCCCTGCCCATGGTCAGCCGCTACGCGGTGGCGGGCATCAGCCCGCTGTCCGGCTTCTGGGGCGAGGCCACCAGCGGCGGGGTTTTCCCCTTCCGCCTCAAGGGCGCCGGCTGGGACGGTATCATCTTCAGCGGCAGGGCGGAGGCGCCGGTCTATCTGCATCTGGGTGAAGGTGAGGCCGAGATCAGGGACGCCGCCGGGCTCTGGGGCCGGGACAGCTATGAGACCCAGGAGGCGATCAAAAGCGAGCTGGAAGACGATCAACTCAGCGTGGCCTGCATCGGACCGGCCGGCGAAAAGCTCATCCGCTACGCCGGGATTATGAACGACAAGGGCCGGGCTGCGGGGCGCTGCGGCCTGGGGGCGCTGATGGGCTCCAAAAACCTCAAGGCGGTGGCTGCCGGCGGCAAGCTCAGGCCCCAACTGGCTGATGCGGCCAAGGCGGCGGAGCTGGCCAAGCAGGCGGCGGCCGAGATCAAGGGCAACCTGGTCTCTCTGGCTTTCCGGGAATACGGCACCTTGATGTACACTGACATGGCCCTGACCCTGAGCGACGCCCCGGCCAAGTATTTTTCCAAAAACGTCTTTGGGGTGGAGCCCTTCACCGGCCAGGCCCTGCGCCAAAACTATTCCGTGAAAAACTACGCCTGCCGGGGCTGCCCCATCGGCTGCGGCCGGGACCTCAAACAATTCCGTCCCGGCGTGGACGTGGACGGCCCCGAGTACGAGACCATGGTGGCCTTTGGGCCCCTGTGCCTCAACGAGGACGTGGACGCCATCATCGAAGCCAACCACCTGTGCAACCAGCAGGGCATTGACACCATCTCCGCCGGGGTGAGCATCGCCTACGCCATTCACCTCTATGAACAGGGAGTGCTCAACCTCAATGACGTGGGCTTTGCCCTCAATTGGGGCGACGCTGAGGCCATACTCAAGCTGGTCCGCATGATCTGCGAGCAGGAGGGCATCGGCGTGCTGCTCTCCCAGGGCACCCTGGCCATGGCCCGGGCCTTGGGCCGCGAGGAGGGCGAGGCGGCCCAGGTCAAGGGGCTGGAGATGCCCATGCACGAGGGCAGGGCCTTTCACGGCCTGGCCATTTCCTATGCCACCGGCCCCCGGGGGGCCTGCCACCTCAAGGGCGATTACTACAACGTGGAACTGGGTGGCATGATCCTGGAGTATTTGATCCTGCCCGGCGAGCGTCTGGAGTCGGCGGGCAAGGCCGAACCGGCGGCCAAATACCAGAGCCTCAAGGACCTCTATGATGCGCTGACCATGTGCAAGTTCTCGCCCATCCAGGTGACTCAACTTTGCCAAATGCTGGGCGCGGTTACCGGCTGGGAGCCCACGCCCGAGGATCTGTTGGCCGCCGGCGACCGTTCGATGGCCATCAAGCGGGCGGTGTCCAACAAACGCGGCCTGGGCAGCCAACATGACACCCTGCCCGCGGTGTGCCGGGAGGCCCTGGCCGAGGGCAGCAACGCCGGCGTCTCGCCGGACATGGACACCCTGCTCAGCGAGTACTACGCCTATCGGGGCTGGGACCCGGAGACCGGCCGGCCCGGCCAGGACAAGCTCATCGAGTTGGGCCTGGAGCACGTCGCCAAAGATTTATACGGTGGGTAATGACGGTCGGGGTTACATTTCACGGACTGCTCATCCAGTGGGTGGGCGTGGAACGTGATCAGTTTGATTTGCCCGCCGGCGCCTGCCTCCAAGACCTGCTGGCCGCCATCGCCGGCCGTTATGGCCAGGGCATGCCCGCGCAGCTTTGGGACCAGGATAGGGGCTGTTTCGCCCGCCAGGTGGCCGCCCTTGACCACCAGACCAAAATACAGGACCTGGCCACGCCGCTTAGCCAAGGCCAGGAGATCAAGTTCATGTTGATGATGGGCGGCGGCTGAAGGTTCGCCAGCCGCCCGCTGCCAGCGGCTGCTGGATTTCGGTCAACACCACCTTGAAATGGCTTTTGACCAGGCGCCAGGCCACGCCGCTGGCCGTCTCGCCGGCGCCTTTGACCATGACCACCAGATCCCGGGTCACGGGGAACCAAGCCTTTCGGATCTCTGCTCATAGCTCTCCACCGCCCGGCACACCTCTTTGAGGGTCTCCAGGTTGTGGAAGGGCAGCAAGTGATCCAGATAGGGCAGCGATATGGACATACCCTGGCAGGTGGGCTGGAAGTTGTCGGCCGACATCAGGGGATTCAGCCAAAAAATGGTCCTCACCCGCTGCCGCACCAATTGCATCACCTCATCGAGTTTCCGGGGAGAGCCCCGATCCCAGCCGTCGCTGACCATGATCAACACACCCTGCGCGGTGCTCTGCCGGCCCAGATGGTCATTATAAAACTGCTCCAAAGAGGCGCCGATGTTGGTCCCGCCCGATCAGTTCACCTGCTCGTGTTGCAGGGTGCTCGGATGCTTTCATAGTATACGGGCCGGTTTTACTTACGAAGATGAATTATGAGGTGGCCTTTGCCTTTTCAATGCGCGCTTCGATTACAACCCGGCCCCAGCCGCCACAGTCGCTCCCTACATCGTCGCAATGGCCCGCGTAAAAGAGTGGATTGGGATCAAGTCCCTCCCAAAAACGTTCTTGGATAATCCAGTTTAGCCTGGTCATGGGTGGCATGAGGAAAGGACACAGCCTGTCTGCGCTGTTCCTCATGTCCAAGGCGCCACCCCTAGGAAAGATGAACTTTTCTCCGACCCTGTGGCCCACGACGCAGCCTTCGGATTTTACCACTTCAAAAACAATGTTTATTTTTGTGATATCCCCGATCCGCGAAAGGATCTTCTGGTTGCGCGGTTCTTGCAGAAAGTTTTTGAATTGATCGTCCGAGTATCCCAGGATTTTCTGGAACTGCTTGAGTGCAGCCAGATCAGGCGGGGCTTGAGCGCTTTTAGCGTTTTCTGCTGGGCTATTGGCAACGTTGGTGGCGGAAATGGCGCCCGCAGCGGACAATACGCTGGCCGTTTTAATGAAAGAGCGTCGGTTCATTTTTGTCCTCCCAGATGATTAAAATGGTCATCTAGGAAGAAGCTAACTGAATGTTTGGCAGAGAAGAAGTGGCGTTAAAGACATTAAAAGGGGTGATTGCGTCGAGCTTAGGCTGATTAAACCCCTTAAACGGCGATATCCTTGGGGAAACTCCACTTCTGCCTGTACCTTTTTGGAGTCAGGCCAGAATACTGCGTAAAGACCTTGCTGAAAAAGCTGCGGTCCTCATATCCGACTGCATAAGAGACCTCGTCAAAGTTCAGGTTTTCAGTTTCCAGAATCCGCTTGGCTGCCTCCACCCGCATGCGTTGCAGATATTGCAAAGGAGAGTCGCCGGTTGCGGCCTTAAAGCGGCGCTCAAATGTGCGTCGGCTCATGCCCAGGTCGCGAGCTAATTCCTCGAAGTTGTATTGCTCAGCATATTCGTTTTCCAATAGCTCCTGGGCTCGGCGGATTTCCTTGTCCGCATGGCCCCGCTGGCATTGAAAGGCGATCCAGGGTGCTTGGGAAACTCGGTCCATGTCATGCAGAAAGGTTTTGGCAAGCTTGCGGGCCACGTCAAGTCCGCAATACTTGCGTACAAGATAAAGCCCAATGTCAAAGCAGGCATTGGATCCGCCCGCGGTGAAAATATCGCCGTAATCAGTTATTAGAAGCTCCGGCTTCAAGATCACCTTGGGATAGCGCTGACGAAACATTTCGGTGGTTCCCCAGTGGGTGGTGGCTGTCTTGCCGTCCAAAAGGCCGGTTTCAGCCAACACAAAGGTACCCGTGCAAATTGCGGCCACCTGGGCACCGCGCTGGTACATTTCTTTGATCCAAGGCACCACCTCTGCTTCATGGGCCAGGGTATGCTCAATGGAGTAGATGGAAGGAATTACCACCAAATCGGTGTCCTTGACCTGGGCAGTGCTGCGATGGGCCTTTATCTCCAAATCCCCCAGGCATTTTATTGGCCCGCCATTGGCAGAGACGCATTCCACCTCGAAAAAGGGGGTGGCGGGCTCACCGAATATACCGTTCCAAAGCGTTCCCGCATAAATGAATATATCCAGGGGACCGGTTAGAATGGAGGCCGAGGTACCTTCTAGGCCCAGGATGGTGACACGTTTCATGGTATGCTCCTGGAGGCGGATTACGCTCTTTAATCCCTATATCATAAACCAAAAATCATATCTCAAAGGCAAGCCACCTTGACGCAAATGCCGCCAAAATGGTCGCATTCGCCAGCGAAGGGATGGGGGCAGTAAGCTAAGTGATAAAAATATGCAGATTGGCCCTGTGCATTGCCTAAAAGGCACTCCGACCATTTAGAATTACGTGTACTAGCAAAGTGAAGAACATAAAATTAAAACTTGCAGATACAACACCAAGCTAGACTAGAAGTAAGTCGTCTTCCCCAAAGAATCGGAGGCTCAGCTTATTGCTTGAGGCTTAACAGATGAAACAAATGTGGGGCTGATGTGGGGCAAAAGATAATATAGAACTAAATTTATATATACAGCAAACAGTAATTATTTATAAGCTGTTGAAATTATTGGTGCCGGAGGAGAGACTCGAACTCTCATGGGGACAAGCCCCGGGGGATTTTGAGTCGCATGGAATATGTTTCACGCAACATCACTCAGTCTAATTATAACCTTGAAAACTTAGTCTTATAGCCCAATCTGTGTTTCATTCAACATATCCTACATCATTTGACTTCGTGTAAAAAAGTGGCACAATAGTGGCACAACTTTTCCAGGGGATTTAAATGGGCCGGTACAAATGGATCAAGCTAGCTCCCGGCATTAGGTGCAGGGAGCATCCTACCCGAAAGTATGGTGTCAGGCCTGACCGGTATTATGTTTTGAGGTACTCCATCAACGGTATACAGAAGCAGGAAGCCTTGGGATGGGCTAGCCAAGGTTGGAACTTGGACAAGGCGCGGGAGGAATTAGCTCGTTTAAAAAGGGCGATAAGAACCGGTGAGGGTCCCACTACATTGGCTGAAGCCAGGGAGTTGGCAGAAGTCCAGCGGGAGCAGGAGAAGGCCGCCCAGCAAGAAAAGGCGGCACGACGTATACTCTTTGAAGATTTCTGGCGCGATAGTTATTTGCCGCACGCCAAAAGGACAAAGAAAGAAACATCTTGGGGAAAAGAAGTCCAGCACTTCACCAAGTGGCTGAGTCCTATTTTGGGCAAAATTCCTTTGGTAGACATCAGCATGAAGCATTGGGAGCTACTCATGCGGACTTTAGATAAAGCTAACCTCAGCCAGCGTAGCAAAGAATATATTACCGGCACTGGCCGTAGGGTTCTACGCCACGCTAGGACCATGGGGCTCGATGTTAATATCCCCACGGGCAAGCAATTAGGCGCTACGGCACCAAGGGACAACCGTAGACTGCGGGTAATTACCAGTAGAGAGGCGCAAGCGCTTCAGGAGAAGCTTAAGGAAAGCGACTTGAACGCTTGGAGGTTCGTCAAGTTTGCCTTTTTGACCGGCTGCCGATTGGCGGAAGCACGGCGAATCAAGTGGAAAGATGTAGACCTTGAAGCAAGTACGTTGACTTTCCGGGACACTAAGAATAAAAGCACTAGAACACTCCCCCTTACTCCTGCTCTGAAAGATCTGTTTACCGAAATTGGACCGAAGGAAGCGGGGTATCCCGTGTTCTTGAATCAAGTTGGTCGGGCCTATAGCGAGGTGCCTACTGCATTCAAGAATACCGTGGCAAACTTGGGCTTCAACAAGGACAGGGGACCTAGGGAACGGGCAACCTTTCACACCATAAGGCACTCGGTAGCCACACAATTGGCTAAAAAACTGAACCTCAGGGAACTCATGGACACCATGGGGTGGAAGTCGGTGGAGATGGCAGCTCGCTATGTTCACTCCGATCCTGAGAATCAGAGGAGGGCGATGGTTTCTCTTGAACAGGTCTTCCTAAAGGGACCAGGTAAAGTGATGCCCTTGCAACGATCAGGTAAAGGCAAGAAGCCATAATCCTCCCAGGGCGTGCCCTTACTGTGGCTCTTACACCTTTACACCAGGCAGGCCAACCGGTTTAACACAATTTTAGATATAATTTCCGCCACTTAATAAGTCTTACACGCCTTACACCTTCTCACCTAGAACAGTTTTGACTAAGGGCCTAGACTAGTTAAGAGGTTTTTCCCTCAGCATCTTTAGCAAGATAACATATAGGTTTTGTCCTCGATAATTGAGCCTGAACTCGGACTCTTTCAGATGCAGGTAAAA
>JANQFN010000310.1 GCA_028277825.1 Desulfarculaceae bacterium | reverse complement strand
TCCAGGGTGCGCAAGGCGCTGATCTCCTGGACCAACTCACACGATGCCCTGGTCTGGCAGTGCGCCCGCTCCAGATCCATGGTCTGTTCTTCCAGTTGGTGGGTGTAGTCCTCCACCCGCTGAACCATATGGTTAAAGGAGGCGGCCAAGTCGGCCACTTCACCCCCACCGATCGGAACCTCGGCCCGGGAGGTCAGATCGCCTTGGTCGATCCTGCGGGCTGCCTGGGACAAGGCAGCCAGCGGGCGGGTGATCCTGCCCACGAAGATTAGACCGGCGGCCAAGGCTAGGCCCAGGATGAGCAGGGTCAGCAGGCCGATCTGGGTCCAAAGTTGGACCAGCTTTTGGCGATAGGGTTCCTCGGACATGCCCAGGCGCAGCACCCCGGCCTTCCCCCCCATAACCGGCCAGGCCACGTCCCAGTAATGCTCGCCACGGGTGGATACGATTTTCTGAGAGCCGGGTTTGCCCTCTTGCTCGGGGCCGAGACCGTTTAACAGCTGGGACGGCACTCCCTTTTCAAAGGTGTGGGCCAGTATCCTGCCGTCGCGCACCAGGAAAAGATAGGAAACCGCCGGGTCGCTCTGCAGTTGGTGGTCCAGCATCTTCTGCAGGGCCACCAAGTCGTTGATCAACACCTTGTCAGCGGCCAGCAGGGCCAAGCCCTGGGCCACGTTGCGGGCTCTGGCGTGGAGAGCTTCCTGCAGGCTGGTGCTGTAGCGCTGGCCCATGAGCACCGCCACCAGCAGACCGCTGGCGATGACCATGATGGACACCGCCAGCAGCAGGGTGCCTTTAAGGCTGCGCGGCCACATGGGCTCGGTCCTTGCCGCCTTCCAGCTTGCTCAGCATCCGGCGCACCGAGTCATACCAGGCGTCTTGCGCGGGTACGAATCGGTCGATCAGCAGGCCCTTGAGTATCTCGCGGCCCCGGCGGTTAGTGTGCATTTCGAATAAGACCTGCTTGATGTCCTGCTTCAACTGGGCGGACAGATAACGGGAGCCCACCACCGGCGGTATGCCGAAGGGCTGGGATTTTTTGATGACCCTGGTCCTGGCGGTGAGCGAGGGATCGATGCGTTGGTAGTATTCCCAGATCAGCCCGTCAATGGCGGCCCCGTCCACCAAGCCTCGGGCGACGGCCATGATGGAATTGTCATGGGCATGGGTGTAAATCACCTGCGAAAAGAAAGTCTCTGGTCTCTGGTTTATGCCGGCCAACCAGTAGGTGGGCACAATCTTACCTGTGTTGGATTCCGGATCGGTGAAGGCGAAGACGCGGCCCCGCAGATCGATCAAGTGATGGTAGGGGCTATGGGAGTTGACTATGAGATAGGACCGGTAGAAATGGCTGCCCTGCACCTCTGGAGCAGCCAAGAGTTCCAACTGATAGCGCTTGCCTATGGTGGCGTATGGCCCTGAACAGATGAAGGCCAAATCTATCTCGCCCCGGCCCAGGAGCTTGTTGACCTCGCCATAGGTCTTGCGCTGCACCAGATGAACATCACGATTCAGCTTGTCCCCCAAGTATGCCAAAAGTTCCTGGTAGTGGCGCAAGGTGCGTTGCGGGGAGATCATCGCCCCCACTGCCACTTGCAAAGATTTGGCCGCTTGGGGAGAAGCCGTGGGCCGGGCGACCAGCTTCACTTCATTGAAGTCAACCCGTTTGGCTTCGTCTTGTTGAGTACAGCCGGAGCCGGCCAGTGACAGGGTCAAGGCGATAGCCAGAATAGAATATATTTGCCTGGTCGCGATATTCTTGCGGTGAGACACGGAGCACCTCTCAGGGGGTGGTCCCTCCCGGTATCTCCTACTAATTTAATATGGTATCTGCTGTGGTGTCCAGCCCAATTGTTTGACTAGGTGTAGATGCTAAAGAGGTCGTTCACACGGAGTCCATTGTAGAGAC
>JANQFN010000302.1 GCA_028277825.1 Desulfarculaceae bacterium | reverse complement strand
GGCAGGGTGTATGTAAACTCCGCCCGGGTGGTGCGCGCCCGGCTGGGGTCCTCCCGGCTGGGCCGGTCCTGCACCCCACTGAACACTACCGTTCCCTTGATGCCCTCAAACCGTCCGCTGCCTCCGGTGATGTTGCCCGACCCCTTGAGGCTGGGCAGGTTCTCTTGGTTGCGCTTGGAGTCGGCCCGCCAGGCGTAGAAGATCTTGGAGCCGTCGCTGAACTCCAGGATGGAATAGCCCCTTCTGAATCCCTTTTTGCCCACCCAGGCGTCGATCAGGGAATAGGCCTGATATTTGGCGCTTTGGCCGTTACTGAATTTTGCTTCACCTTCCCGCTGGGTCAGGGCCAGCACGTGCCGCTGTGAGTCGGGCACGAACTTGTATTCCATGAACACGCCGCGATCTTTGATGGTGGCGGTAAGGCCTGCGGCCTCCCCGGCCCCGGCGGCCGGGGGCAGGGACAGCAGGCCAAAGACGACCAGCCAGGCGGTTGCCAGGAGGCAGAGCCCCGGCCTGATCATTTTTTTCATTGCCCTTGTCCCTTATTTGCCCGGCAGGGTGTAGGTGAAGACCGCTTGCGCTTCGGTGGCCCCTTTGGGGAACTCCTTGCTGGGCGGCAGCCGCCGGTTTTTGAACTTGGCGGTGCCCTTTATGCCCTTATAAGTCCCGGTCCCTTTCAGGATGGTGCCAGTGCCGGCGAACATGGGCTTTCCCGCCTTGTCCCTGCCCGTAAAATGTGACTTCCACTTGAAGAACAACCAGGAGCCGTCCTTGAAGACCATCTTGGTGTAGCCCCACACCGAAACGCTCTTGCCCCGATACAGGTCCATGAAAAAGACGTTCGAGTATTTGGCGGTGCGGCCGTCTTTGAAAACCGCCTTGCCCGCCCTCTTGCCCAGGCCCACCAAGTGGTTTTTGTCGTCGCCTGCCGGCAGAATGGTGGCGGGGGGGCCCGACATGGTGACCGTGACCTCGGCGGTGTGCTCAGTGGCGGCTTGGGCACTGGTGGCCGGGGCGGCCAGGAACACCAGGACCACCAGAGCGGTCAGGAGCAGCCAGTTCTCCCTGCGGCGCCAAAATTCCATGAAGTGCATTTTCTCCTCCCTGGTTTTATTGCGGGCTTTGCTACAGGCATGGTCGGCTCAGGAGGCGGCCTTTGCAATGGCATTGTCGCCTTGGGGGCACAATGTCGTGGATGGTCCGCCGGACCATTGGCGACGGAGCCTAAGATACTGATAGGAAGGATAAATTTAATATTGTGATTGCCGCAGGTTAGGCGGAGTCCGGCGTGAATGGTCCTCCCTGCGGATTGCTGGCAGGCCGGATCGGCGCCATATCAAAAACCTTGACCGGCTCCAAGTAAAATGTATGTAATGTAAGCCTGATGCCCGAGCCGCTACTTTCGCGCGAACCTAGGGTTTTTGCGGAATTGGAAAACCCCCGGGCAGGTGAGCAGGCCATGGCCCATCTAGCCATAAGCAGAGACAGCCTGACGGGGCTGGTGAAGCGATACTTCCACGGCGAGTTGGGCGGGTTTTACAGCCAGCGCGCCAACCGGCTCATGCTCTATCCTTTTTTGGCCGGTTTTTTCTTTGTGGAATGCCTCACCTTCTGGCTGCTCTTCCAGGGAACCGAATTTTTTCTCAATTATATGGCCTTTACCACGGTGTATTCCCTGCACAAGGCCCTGGTCTACACCCTGTGCATGCTGGCGGCCGACATGGCCGCCCACTGGCTGCTGCCCGCCTGGGGGGCCTACGGGCGGCGTACCGTGGGCCGCCAATGGCTCATCTGGGGGGTGGGCATCGCGGTGGGCTTTGTGCTGCAGCGCAGCATAATCGGACGCCTCATAATATTATATGCGCCTGAAGTGATTAGATATTTCATGAACCATCCCCAGGAGCGCATTGGCAACGCCACTCTGCTCCTGATCATGGCGCCCTATTGGGCCACCGTGGTGTTCTTCACCCTGCAGGTGGCCAAGTCCAAACAACGGGACCGGCAGCAGGCCGCAGCCTCGCCACCGGTCAAGCCCCGGGGCCTGCCCTCCGGGAGCCTTAAGCTGGACAATGCCAACGGCAACGGACTCATAGCCTTGGCCGAGATCACACACGTGACCGTGGAGGACCACTACTGCCGGGTGAGCTACTGCGCCGGCAACGGCCTGAAGAGCGCCTTGATCCGCATGCAGTTAAAGGAGATGCTTGGGAAGCTGCCGCCGGAGCACTTCGTGCAGATCCACCGCTCGCATGTGGTCAACCTGGGGCATGTCTCCCGGCTGGCCAAGAAGGGCCGCGACCATAAAGTGTTGCTCAAGCGCCATGAGGTGGAGTTACCGGTGAGCCGCTCCCGCTTCAAGCAGCTTCGGCCCTGGCTTGTAGCTGCCGGATTTGCCGGTTAGCCTGCCTTGCAATTTCCATGATCAGGAAGCGTCGATCTAGAGCCGGGCCAGCACCACGGTGATGTTGTCCCGGCCGCCGGCTTCCAGGGCGGCCTGGATCAGAAGTTGGCACTTTTTCTCCAGCGAGTCATCCCGGGCCAGGATGGCGCCCTTTACTCCGGGCTCCAGGTCTCCGTAGAGGCCGTCGGAGCAGAGCATCAGGACATCGCCGGGCATCACGGACAGCCGGCCGGGCACCGGGTCCAGGGCGTCGCAGCCCACCGCCTGCTCCAACACCCCGGCCAGGGGGTGGCGCCGGGCCTCCACCTTGTTCAGTTCCCCTTCCTCGCGCAGGAACTGGGCCAGGTTCTGGTCCACCGTGATTTGCTGCAGCCGGTGGCCGCGGTAGAGATACAGGCGGCTGTCGCCCACCTGCACCCAGTAGGCCATGTCGCCCCGCACCAGGACGGCGGTGATAGTGCTGCCCATGCCGTCGCGCTCGGGGTGGTTGTGGGCGGTGTCGAAGATGATGCGCCGGTTGGCCATGTCGATCAACTCGGCCAACTGACCCTCGCGCACCCGGGTCAGGGGGGCCCGGGCCAGGGCGTCCACCACCATTTGGGCGGCCACCTCGCCGGCCACCTCGCCGCCCATGCCGTCGGCCACCGCCAACAGCCATTGATCGTCGGCAAGCTCCCGGATCAAATAGCGGTCCTGGTTCACTTGGCGTTTCAGGCCGATATGGCTCAGGCCGTGGGCCTCCATGGCGGTTCCCTGGCAAAGACGGACAAAAAATGGACTGACACTGCGTCAGTAATATAACGTCACCAGGGACCAAAAAGCCAGGGCGGCGGTGGGAATTGGCTTGCGGCTCGACCAGTGTGGCCGCTGGCCGGGAGGACGGGCTGCGGAGTATGAATTATGGCCGGGTAGATCGGAGCCTTCTAAATTAAGAACCGGCCCCGCTGGTGGGGGCCAGTTCTTAATTGTATATGGCTTAACCTGCTTAGCGCGGCGCGTTAAACAGCGCCACGATGTCTTCCCGCGTGGAGACCCGGGGGTTGATGGCCCGGGTGGGCACCCCTAATACTTCCTCGATCATTTCGTCGGTGACCTGGAACTCCACGCCCAGCTCCTGGTAGCTCAGGGGGATGCCCACGTCCTCAAACAGCTCCTCCACCGCCAAGACCGCCGCGCCGGCGGCCTCCATGTCAGTAAGGCCGCCCACCTCCAGGCCCATGGCCTGGGCCGCCCGGCGATAAGCACCGGCGGCGGCCAGGGAGTTGAACTCCATGACCACCGGCAGATAGATGGCGCAGGCCAGGCCGTGGGACACGTGGTGGTGCGCCCCCAGGGGGTGGGCCAGGGAGTGGGTGAGCCCCAGGCCCACGTTGGCGAAGGCCTGGCCGGCCAAGGTGCTGGCGGCCAGCATGTTCACCCCGGCCTCCAGGTTGGAGGGGTCGCCCACCAGGGCGCGCAGGTTCTCGAAAATCAGGCGGATGGCGTGCAGGGCGTGGGCCTCGGCGAAGGGCTGCCGGTTGCGGTTGACCAGGGCCTCCAGGGCGTGACTCAGGGCGTCGGCCCCGGTCTCGGCCGCCACCTTCGGCGGCAGGTTGGCCAGCAGCTCCGGGTCCAGGATGGCGGTCTTGGGCTTCAACAGCTCCCCGCCGCGCAGGACGATCTTTATCTTGTTGGCCTCATCGGCCACCACCGCCACCCCGGTGACCTCCGAGCCGGTGCCGGCGGTGGTGGGTACCGCCACCATGGGCGGGATGGGGCCGGTGAGTTCAGCGCCCGTGGCCGCGGCGGCCGCGCCGCCTTCCAGGGTGACGTCCACACCCACCGCCTTGGCCGAATCGATGGCGCTGCCGCCGCCCACTACCAACAGCGCCCCACAGCCTTCCTCCCGGTATTGGGCCGAGGCCTCCTCTATGCTGGACAGGGGCGCGTCGGGCAGCACCCGGTCGTAGAGGCTGTAGGCGATGCCGGCTTCTTTTAACATCTCTTCCACCGGCTCCAGGACGCCGGCGGAGACCACGCCCGGGTCGCTGACCAGAAACACCTTGGCCTCAGTCTCCAGGAAGCCGGGGATCTCTTGGATGGCGCCGGGGCCGAACACCACTCGGCCGGGATTGAAATGGGTGTGGATGTCGCTGAAAGCCATCATAAATCTCCAGGCAAAAGGTCGCGGGGCAGGGCGCCATTATTGGCCCTAGGGGTCCGCAAGGCAAAAATACTTGATGCCCAGGCCGTGGTCAGGGCTCGGCCCGGGACAAGTAGGCGGCCTCGGCTTGGGTTTTTTTCTCGTCCACCAGGGCCAACAAGATGCCCCCGGCCACGAAGAGGATCAGGATGGAGGCGATGGAGATGCGCGAGGCCATCACCCCCACCTGGGCCAACTGCTCGGGGCCAGCCCCGGGTGGAGTGAGCAGGTGCCGCGCCAGCAGCCCGGCGCCGCCGATTAAAAAGGGCCCCAGGATGGCGGCGAACTTGCCCAGCATGTTGTAGAAGCCATAGAACTCCGCGCTCTGGCCCACGGGGATCATGCGGCAATAATAAGACCGCGACAGGGCCTGGGTGCCGCCCTGCACCAGCCCCACCGACACCGCCAGGGCGTAGAATTCCCACTGGGCGCTCATCAGCACCGCCCAGATGGTGGCCAGGGCGTAGATGACCAGGCAGAGAAACAGGGTGCGCCGCACCCCCCAGGCCTCGCCCAGCTTGCCCATGAACAGGGCCGCAGGCAGCCCCACGAACTGCACCAGGAGAATCGCCACGATCAGGTCGGTGGCCTCCAGCCCCAGGGCCATGCCGTAGTCCACCGCCATGCGGATCACGGTGTGCACCCCGTCGATGTAGAACCAGTAGGCCAAGAGGAAGATGAACAGTGGCTTTAAATGGCGCACCCGCCGGAAGGTGCTGCCCAGTTGCTTGAAGCCGGCCGCCACCGGGTTGCCGGTTGATCTCGGATCTCCGGGCCGGGGCTCTTCCTTGACCAACACCAGGGTGAACAGGCTGAAGGCACCCCACCAGATGGCCACGCTGACAAAGGAGAGCTTCACCGCCGAGGCGGTGCCGGCCAGGCCGAAGAGGCCAGGCTGGAGCACCATGATCACGTTGAGCAGAAACAACAGGCCCCCGCCCAGGTAACCAAGGGCGTAGCCGAAGCCGGAGATGAAATCCACCCGGCCGTCTCCCGCCACCACCGGCAGCAGCGAGTCGTAGAAGGTGTTGGCGCTCATGAAGCCCAGGTTGGCCACGGCGTAGACCAGCATGGCCCACTGCCACTGGCCCTGGCCCACCAGATACAGAGCGGCGGTCATGGCCGCGCCCAAATAGGCGAAGAAGATGAGGAACTTTTTGCGCGCCGAGCCCCGGTCGGCGATGGCCCCCAGGACCGGGGCCATCAGGGCCACGGCCAGGCTGGCCAGGGAGTTGGCCGCCCCCAGGCGGGCGGTGGTCAGGTTGACGTCGGCGCCCAGGGACCAGTATTGCTTGAAAAACATGGGGAAGAAGGCGGCGATCACCGTGGTGGCGAAGGCGGAGTTGGCCCAGTCGTACATGGCCCAGCCCCACACGCTCTTGCCCAGCTTTTTCATGACGCTCCTGTTGGAAATACCCCTGGCAGAGGGCTGAAGGCTCAGCTTAGCAAATGGCGGGAGATGGGGCCAGCCCCTCAGCCCTCATCCTTGAAGCCGATGTCGTGGTGGGCCCCGTCGCAAAAGGGCTTGTTCTTGGAGCTGCCGCAGCGGCACAAACAGCAATGCTCCTCGGACACCTCTTGGGCGCGTCCGGCGTGGCCCGCCACCTCGATCCAGCCCACCAGCTCCAAAGGCCCGTCCTCGCGCACCGTGATTAAGGGCTCCCGCTCCTGGTCGCGGTGCTCCACCCCCTCGATGCTGTAGCTCAGGGCGCCGGAGGGACATTTGTTCACGGTCTGAATGACGCGTTCCACCCCGGCCCCGTCCGGGTTGATCCAGGGGCGGGCGTCGCGGTCGAACACCTGGGGCAGCTCCTCCACGCAAGTGCGGGCGTGGGAGCAGATGCCCCGGTTGTCGTGCACCGTGATCTTGACGCCAACGTAGCTCTTGCGCTTGTCCAGGTGTCCGTCGGTCTCCCGGCGCTGGTTGAAGCGGATCTCGCCGTGGCTGCCGTCGCAAAAGGGCTTGTCTTCGGAGGCCCCGCAGCGGCACAGGGCGATGCCCTTCAGATGCACATAACCCTCGCCCCGGGGGTTCTGAAGACCCTCGATGGGCTGGGGGGTGAAGTCGGTCAGATAGATCAGGGGTCCGTTGGGCGCCGGCACGATCTGGGGCCCGGGTTTTTCATCCTTGGCCATGGCTTCTCTCCTTGTTGTGCTTAATATGTTGACAGTACCCGCGGTCAGGGGGCAAGCGGGCGCCGGGGGGCGGGAGCAAGGAGAAAATGCCATGGCCAAGATAAGAGGCGTCAAGGCGGCGTCTGTCAGCCGACCCACCATAGAGGGCGCTGGGGTGCATTTGATGCGCGCTTTCGGCTTCAATGAGGTGGGGCGGATGGACCCCTTTCTGCTCCTGGACGACTTCCGCTCCCAGACCCCGGAGCACTACCTCAAGGGCTTCCCCTGGCATCCCCACCGGGGCATCGAGACCATCACCTATGTGCTGGAGGGCAGGGTGGAGCACGGCGATTCCCTGGGCAACACCGGGATTATCGGGCCGGGCGACGTGCAGTGGATGACCGCCGGCGGGGGCATCGTGCACCAGGAGATGCCCCAGGGCGGCGATCGCGGCCGCATGGGCGGCTTCCAGCTCTGGGCCAATCTGCCGGCCCGCTACAAAATGATGGCGCCCCGCTACCGGGACGTGACCGCGGACAGCATCCCGGAGGCGGAGCTGGCTGGCGGGGTGCGGGTCAAGATCATCTGCGGACAGGTGGAGGGAGTCTCCGGGCCGGTCAGCGACACCGTCACCGAGCCCATGTACTTGGACTTCAGCCTGCCCGCCGGTGCGGAGCTTGAGTTCCCGGTGCCGCCGGGGAACACCGTCCTGGCCTATGTCATCGCCGGGGACGGGGCCTTTGGAGCCGGCTTCGACACCGGCGTGGGCAACCGCAGCTTGGTTGTCTTTGACGAGGGCGAGGCGGTGGCCGCCCGGGCCGGCGAGGAGGGCCTGCGCTTCCTATTGATGTCGGGCCGGCCCATCGGCGAACCCATCGCCTGGGGAGGGCCCATCGTGATGAACACGCAGGAAGAGCTGGACCTGGCCTTTGAGGAATACCGCGAAGGGACCTTCCTCAAGCACGATTGAGACCGCGCAAAATTAGACCTTAGACTAGCGGTGTCCCCGGGTTATGCTGGAGGACAGAACTGGTCCGTTCAATAATTGCGTTGGAGGGGGTTTATGGCGGCGGATAAAAAGCTATCGGGTCGAGATGTATTGGACCTGTTGGGCCGGGCGGCCCAGGCGGCGGTGGATCTGGGCAAGCAGCGCCAGGACGAGGTCGTGGCCGGGCTCAAAAAGAGCTGGGCCGATCTGCAGGTGGAGGTGGAGGACCTGATCAACGAGGCCCAGGAAAAGGCCCTGGGCGGCCAGCAAAACTGCGCGGAACTGGCCCAGCGCCTGCGGCTGCGCCAGCAGGAGGCGGCGGCCAAGCTGGCCGCGGCCAAGAGCGCCGGCGTCAGCGACCTGGCCCAGGCCCGGCGGGAATTGGGCCAGGCCCTCGGTCAACTCAGGGATGCCTACCGGGATGTGAAGACTGAGCTGAACAAGTGACAAGTTCCCGGGCCCTGGGCCCGGGCTTAGCAGACAGGAGTGCGGCATGAAACTGAAATGGACGGCGATGGTGGTTTTGGCCCTGGCCTTTGGCCTGGCCATTGGCTGCGGCGACGGTGGCGAGGACAAGGTCACCGCCGAGCAGGTGAAGCAAAAGGCCAAGGAGGCGGCCGAGGCGGCGGCTGAGTTCGGCAAGCAAAAGCACGAGGAATGGACCAAAAAATTGGCTGAGTCCTGGGAGAAGATGCAGAAGGAGGGCGACGA
>JANQFN010000248.1 GCA_028277825.1 Desulfarculaceae bacterium | reverse complement strand
GGGCGGCGATGGTCTCCGGCGTGGCGCCGCAGAGCCCCTTGCGGGTGTCCTTGCCCTCGATGCCCTTCTTGGGCAGGGGCAGGCGGCAGGGGCCCTGGGAGCATACCTTGCAGCAGGTGCCCTGCTCACCGATGTTGCAGGGCTTCATGGTCAGGGCCCGGTCGAAGATGGTCTCCACCCCCTCGGCCTGGGCCTTGACCAGCATCTCCACCGTGGCCTGGTCCACGCTGGACTGCCGGGGATCGGCCTTTTTGGTTTTCTTGGGTGCGGCTTTTAAGTTTTTATCATTTGCGGCCATGACTGGATTCCTCCCAGATGCGGGGCCTTGCCCCCTAGAGTAGGTACATGCAAGTGTAACGTTGAATAAACACCCATAAGTTATGGATCAATTTGTTAAGCGTTCTCATGGCCGCAAAGAGCTACAAAAAGCGTACCAAGTGGATAATATATGCAACACACTAATATACATTGATTTATTACAATTAATTTATTTCAAAATAATTGCAGAGACATTTCATTTTGCACTTTTATTTCAGATTGAAATAGGTATATTAATATAGGTCTTTATTAATAGCATCGGCGACGAGGCGGCCTCGCCGCCCAGCAAGGGATGGCTGACATGGCCTTGAAACCAACCCCGGCGCCGCCCAAGCGGCTCACCGGACTCATTCTGGATTCCATCACCGAGGGTGTGTTCACCGTGGATCCCAATATGCGAATCAGCAGCTTCAACCGGGCCGCCCAAAAGATCACCGGGCTGACTGCGGCCCAGGCGCTGGGCCGCAAATGCCATGAGGTGTTTCGGGCCGACATCTGCGGCACCACCTGCCCCTTGCAAAAGTCCATGGCCACCGGCGAACCCGGCTTGGAGGTGGACCTGGAGATAACCCGGGCCGACGATGTGCAGATGCCGGTACGCATCCGCACCACGGTGCTTAGGGACGCCGGCGGCGAGGTGGTGGGCGGGGTGGAGACCTTTCGCGACCTGAGCGAGATGCACCACCTGCTCAAACGGCTCACCGAGGGCTACACCTTTTGCGACCTCAAGGGCAAGTCAGAGCCCATGCGCCAACTGTTCGAGGTGCTGCCCGAGGTGGCCACCAGTGGGGCCACGGTGCTTATCAGCGGCGAGTCGGGCACCGGCAAGGAACTGGTGGCCCGGGCGCTGCATGACCTGTCGCCCCGCTCCGAAGGACCCTTTGTGGCGGTCAACTGCGCGGCCATCCCCGAGGGTCTGCTGGAAAGCGAGTTGTTCGGGCACGTGCGCGGCGCCTTTACCGGCGCCGACCGCCAGCGGGAGGGACGTTTCGCCGCCGCCGAGGGGGGAACCCTCTTTTTGGATGAGATCGGCGATCTGCCCGCCGCCCTGCAGGTCAAACTGCTCAGGGTGCTGGACGCCGGAGAGTACACTCCCCTGGGGAGCAACCGCACCCGCCAAAGCGACGCGCGTTTGGTGACCGCCACCAACCGGGATCTGGAACAGGAAATACAACAGGGACGCTTTCGGGAGGACCTTTTCTATCGGCTCAATGTGGTGGGCCTGATGCTGCCACCCCTGCGGGAGCGGCGCGAAGACATCCCTTTGTTGGTGGATTATTTCTTGGAACGCCTGGCCGCCGAGCGCGGCGAACCGCTGCGCCGGCTTACCCCGGCGGCCATGTCCCGGCTCCTGGACCACCGCTGGCCCGGCAACGTGCGCGAGTTGCAGAACGCGGTGGAGCATGCCTTGGTCCTGGCCCAAGGCGGCGCCATAGAACCCCGCCACCTGCCTCAATCCCTGCGCCGTTTGGAGCGCACCGGCCGCGGCACCCTTTCTTCGCGTCTGGATTTGCACAGCCGCGAGAAGGAGGCGATTACCAAGGCCCTGGCCCTGCACGAGGGACACCGGGCCCGGGCGGCCGCGGAACTGGGCATATCCACCACCACTCTGTGGCGCAAAATGAAGCGCTACGGCATCATGCCCTGATTAAGACTCCATTTGCCAAAAGGCCGCACCTGGCCAAATCTGCGCCCGGTTATTTCAAATTGGAATAATTCACTTCAAATTGAAATGACTCCTACACTGGCCGGCATTGGTTCAATACGGACAACATATTGCAAGTAAATGATTTTCGGCCAGAGGTATATTTTGGCACAGGGCTTGAATATTAACTGGGCAGGCACGGAAAACATTCATAAGCCAAAGGGTTCAATCCTCCGTATGAACCTTGCCGGTAAAAGCCATGACCCAAACCCCTTACTTGCCGTGCCGCCGAAAGGTCCCGGCGGCCGTTGGCGCCGCCGGGACGGGCAAGGGTCGAAGCCAAGAAATCGGCGGGAAATTTCCGCCTAGAAAAGAAATAAAGGAGATTAAAAAATGGCCAAGGTCGCAGTGAGCAGCCAGGGACAAGACCTGCAAAGCCAAGTGGACCCCCGCTTTGGCCGGGCGGCCTTTTTTCTGGTGGTGGATGACCAAAATATGAGTTTCACGGTACTGGATAACACCCGGGCCAGGGATATGAACTCCGGCGCCGGCATTCAGGCGGCCGAGGCGGTTTCCCGGGCCGGTGCCGGGGTGCTGCTGAGCGGGGTGGTGGGCCCCAAAGCCTTTCAGGCCCTGGAGACCGCCGGCGTGGTGGTGGTGCAAGACGCCCAAGGTAGTGTGGCAGAGGCCGTGCGAGCCTATTTGGACGGCGATATTCCACAGGCCGAATCACCCGCCGCGGGCCACGTCTTTGTGGGCAGGGGCAAGTCGGGCAGTCGGGGTCGGGGCCGGGGTCCGGGCCGGGGCGGCGGCAAAGGACGCGTGCGAGGACACGGGTTCCGGGAAAGCGACAGAGGATGATCATCGGCGTGGCCAGCGGCAAGGGTGGCACCGGCAAGACCACGGTGGCCGTGGGGCTGGCCACCGCCCTGGCGGCCCACGGCGGCGCCACCCTGGTGGATCTGGACGTGGAGGCCCCCAACGCCCATTTGTTTTTCGACTTGGAGCCGGCAAGCCAAGTCAAAGAGCATCTCCCGGTGCCGCTGGTGGACGAAGAGATCTGCACCCGCTGCGGCCGGTGCAGTGACCTGTGCCAGTTCAAGGCTATCGCCGTTTTGGGCCAGGTCATAGTGGTTCACGACGCCATGTGCCACGGTTGCGGCGGCTGCTGGACCATCTGCCCGGAGGGGGCCATCAGCCAGGGTCAGCGGGAGTTGGGCCAGGTTAGTTGGGGCACGACCCGCGACGCGCCCGGCCTGGAACTGGTCATGGGCCGTCTGCGCGTGGGCGAGGCCATGAGCCCTTCCTTGATGCGGCGGGTCATGGACCGTGTGCAGGGCAACGGTCCGATCATCATAGACGCCCCGCCGGGCACTTCCTGTCCCCTGATGACCGTGGCCGGTTTCTGTGATGGGATCCTGCTGGTCAGCGAGCCCACTCCTTTTGGCCTGTATGACTTGCGTTTGGCTTTAGCGGCCCTCAGGCCCTTGGGCAAGCCCTTGGCCGTGCTGGTGAACCGGGCCGGGTTGGGCGACGAGGGTTTGTTCGACTTTTGTCAGGAGGAGGGACTGCCGATCCTGGCAGAAATCCCTTTTGATCGCGAGGTAGCCCAGGCTTATAGCCAGGGGGGGCGCCTGACCAGCCTGCGGCCCGATTGGGAAGGGATGTTACTGGGGGTTTACACTCACTTTTTAAGGGAGCTGGTTTTGGAAAGCGATGTTCCCGTCCGGGCCGGAGCGGGCCGATGAAGGAACTGTTGGTGATCAGCGGAAAGGGTGGCACCGGCAAGACTTCGATCACCGCGGCCCTGGCGGACTTGGCCGAGGACAAGGTGCTGTTGGACCTGGACGTGGACGCGCCGGACCTGCACCTGTTGCTCAAGCCCGAGATCAAAAGGAGCCAGCCCTTTGTCTCCGGTCACCTTGCCGTGGTGCGACCCTATGACTGCACCGCCTGCGGCACCTGCTCGGAGTTGTGTGCCTTCGACGCCATTGAGCAATTGGAGGGCGTCCCCGCCGTGATCGATCCCTCAGTTTGCGAGGGCTGCAAACTTTGCGTGGAATTGTGCCCCGAGGGGGCCATCGATTTCCCCTCGCGCCATTGCGGCGATTGGTATTTGAGCGACACCCGCTTCGGCCCCCTGGTCCACGCCCAATTGCTTCCTGGGCAGGAAAACTCCGGGCGCCTGGTGAGCATGCTGCGCGAACAGGCCAGAGACCTGGCCCGAGCCCAGGGGCGCGATCTGATCCTGGCTGACGGCACACCCGGCATAGGCTGCCCGGTGATCAGTTCCCTGAGCGGAGCCAGCCTGGCCCTGGTGGTGACCGAGCCTACCCCCAGCGGGCTGCACGACCTGGAACGGGTTCTGCAACTCTGTAGGCATTTCAAGGTACCGGCAACGGTGCTGATCAACCGGGCCGACCTGAACCCGGCCTTGGCTGATGAAATAGAGGATTTTTGCCGCCAACTGGGTGTGACTTGTCTGGGGAGGCTGTTCTTCGACCCTGTTTTCGTGGAGGCGGTAGTGGCCGGCAAAGTGGTCAGTGAACAGGAACCCCGCGGAGAAACTACTCTACAGATAGCCGCCCTTTGGCGCCGGCTGGCAGAGGAACTCTGCCTCAACTGATAAGTGGCTTCGGGTTAAAGGAACTGAATTCTGGGAGAACGTCAGTGGAGAAAGTCTCTTTTAGTGAATTCGATTCAGACCAATTTGTCCCCGATCCGATCACTGATCATTGGTCTAAAAAGCCAGTTAAACTGTCTGCTTGCGCTCCAAATATAATCGTATCATAGATAGGCTTTTTGCAAAACCCTTTTCATGGCCTTCCCGGCCGAACTTTTGGGTAATTCGTCTATAAAGCTGACCGACTTGGGAATTTTGTAACGAGCCAATTTGCCGTCAACGTATTGAATAACCTCCTCCTCTGTAACCACCTCGCCGGCCTTTGGGCATACCACCGCGTGAGGTGACATTCCCTTTTTCCCCAAATCCCCGGTGAAGAACCAACCATCACGGATGGCCTCGGCGGTTGCTTCTGGATTTTCCCAATATCCGGAAGTGACGCACGGCCCATTTATTGGAATACCTCAGCCCGACCCACGGTGAGGTCATTGCCAAGGCTGGAGAGTAACTCCTGCTGGAATGCCCAAAGGATCATCTTCCAAGTACTAAAATTCCCGCAGAGCTTGAGCGTGTGCCTACTGTTATCTACCAGCAGGGTGATACAGGAGTTGAAAATATGATTCGCGTGCCGCATCAGGCGTTCGGACCCATGCGGCACGCGGTTTTTTCGGATTAGCTGGGGATGCCGGCATGGATTGGGCCACGCCAGCCACCTTCAACAGGTGCCATCCCGCTAGCCCTACCTAAGCCGGGGGCTTAAGGTTTTACGTTAAAACTGATGGTGGCGGCGCGCATAACCGTATGGCATTTCTTTGCCAAGTGTTTGAGATCGGGGTTGCCTTTCACATCTTGACGGTAATATACGTTCACTACCCACTGACCCGCGCTGGGCATGCGGAAGCCGCCTTTGCCGCCAAAAATCATGGCCGCTAAAGTGAATTTATCAGGGCCGCCGAAAGTGTTGCTGGTGGCCGTGATGTATTCGATGCTTTTTTCAGGGCTGGTGGTTATGGGCTTGCCCATGAAGGTTATTTTAAAGTCCACCTTTTCGCCGACCCGGACATTGCTTAGGTCGGTGAGTGGCATTATTTCCAGATCGTGCCCCAAGGGCCTGGGCTGGCTCCACTTTTTCACTTTGAAATAGGATTTGGCATAGCCCTTGTAGAACATGGCTCCCAACACTTTTTTAGCCTCTTTCACCTGGTCCATTGATTTGGGGAGCCAGCGCTTTTTGCCGCTTTTATCAATGAAAATCGTGTAGAAATTATCCTTGCCCACCAGCGCCACCTGATAGGTTCCCGGCTGGCTCTCCTCGGTGAGGGTAATCTTTCTGGCCCCAACGTCTCCTCCGGCAATCAGCATGCCGTTGGCTTTGGTCTTTTGGGACTCTTTTTTGGTCTCCTTGGGAAGAGTCAAGGGGGTGACCTTTGAATCAGGGGCCACCAGCGAATAGGACTTCAGGCCGGTTGCCTTGGCGATGTCGTCCATGGGCAGCACATGGCCCCATCCTATGGATGCAATGGCATGTCCCGGCGGGTGGGCATAGGATTCGTAAAGATTGACCCAAAGCATGTGGGCCGCGGCCGGCGAGGCAACGGCAAGACAAACCAACATAATTGTTACGGCCAGGCCTTTTTTATGCATTTGTCTAAACCCTTCTTCTAGTTTGGTGAGTTGAAGTCATGATTCAAAGCCGCTTGGATGAAAAGCTTTTTTTCATTTGCATATGGCGCGAGTTGGGTCGGTTGACTGATAAAGCTCTTGCCGGGCAATCCCGTTGTTCCCGATGGTTTGTGGTTTTTCAGAACATCTCCTCTCTGCCTGGGTGAAGTGCTGGTTATCCAGGCCAAGGAAAAGGCCGACATTTACCCTGGATTTTTTTATTTTATACATAAAACTTTATTGTATGCACCTAATTTTTTCGTGGATCGTGTATCTGCCCGGCCCCCCGAAGTGACACCACATCTTAAGTTACATATTTGAAGCTCTCCAAAGCCCGCCCTCCACAAAAACCTACTTCACCTCCTACTTCACCAAACACAAGCGGGGCCCAGCCATCCGGCTGAACCCCGCAATATCATTATGGCGTCCCCAGCGGGATTTGAACCCGTGTCGCTGGCGTGAAAGGCGGGCAATAGGGACACGCTGCCCAATCATTTAAACCCCTTACAACTGCATCAAGAGCCATTGTGGCACACGGAGGTACATAAAAAGTACTTCCGCCGGTACTTCCGCTTTTCGTGGTGGTCTCTGCTCTCAACCAACGCGCGCGTTAAGGGCGCGGTAGGTCCGACAGACGTGAAGACGAGGGATTTTGGTGTCTACATTTTTTGCCCCGAAGGTACCGCAAGTACCTGATGGGAGGAAGGGCTAATAATTATATGCGTAGTTTAAGTGGGTCAGGTTCAGCACCACGAGAATTTGGGCTCAGAGTCAGCGTGGACCTTTTTAAGTGCAGTATCAGTATATACCCCGAGCAGTTTATTACCTTGCTTAAGGAGGCAGATTATAAGTGTGTTAAGGACAGAATCGCAAAGGGTAAATACGAATGCGGGGCTGTTTTCAAATCAGATGATCTAAAAAGTAGGCTGACAATCTTTTACAAGCCGCGGCGAGGTTACCACTACCCACCTCCAGCTATGATCACACTAGATGATCCCAACAAAGAGGCTATAGAACTTCTGCACAGCCTATTTAGATATTGCCACATGAAGCCCAAACTATCGTATGTAGAAATTGCTTTTGATTTTTTTACTAATGATTTAAGTGGATTGGAGGACTGGTTACGTGCCCATGTTTTCCTTAAACACCAGCGGCAAGAAGCTATGCGCCAAGAAGAAACATCTTATACCACCAATCTATACAAGTCCGTGAAGGGTACCAGGCAGTACAAAAAAAATATTGGCAATAATGGTTTTCTGCGTTTTGAACCGGTACTCAAGCGGCCCATCCTTCGAAAAAAAGGAATTGAATTTCCTGCTTTGAATGTTGAGTCCCTGGACTTTTCCGTTTTTTTTGATTTCCGCAATTTCAATAGAGGCAGGTTTTATGAGCATGACTATAAAAAACATGCTAATCATACCGGTGGCCAAAAAGAATCTGATGATGATGTTTAGCTGGTCTTGTAATCCTGGCCAACTTTTTTATTTTTTCGTATGGATAGCACACCCAGAGCATGCATCTCCTTGAAATGAGGAGTCTTGGCTGGAGGGGCGAGAGATCCGGTAGTGTTAGAGACGATCGGGGGTGAGCTTAACGAAAACTAGATGATTATCGCATGTCACAAGTTGCATGCCCCAAAACCCCAGCGCAAGCCGCCGACGCCCCCTATCCTGCCCGACAAGGCGTTCAACCACCTGATCTGCACCCCGACTTACCTCTCGAACGGAAACGGGGCTGAAACGGCGCGACGTTGGCTGGCACGGGGTATTGGATTTCGATGAGCGGCGCGGTGCGTCAAATATATCATCATGAAGTGCAACATAATTCCCGTGACACTTATTGAAGCAATCTAAATTTTACGAGAGAAAAGCGGGCTGGTGGTTTGGGCACAAAGTTGATTTTTTCAGTGGCTGGACGTAGTGCAAATAACTTAGCACACCATGAAATATTGAACGGAGCACCATATTGAAATCTGTACGATCTCCCTCTAGCCATTCTGGGCTTCGAGACTCGCCCAGTGGATCAGGCCGTGCTCACAAAACCACAGTTGACCGTAGGGCTACAGTTGACCATAAGGCTATAGATTTATTAATTTGAGGATGGCAGGGAAAACCATTCTCCGGGGGAAATTGTGATAAACTCCTTAGCCTGCCGGCTTCAAATTCAAACACCGCAAATTGAGATATAGAACTACGCCTACTTATAGCTCAGTGGAGGTGAGGACCTGTACCGATACCGGCTTTAAATATGGGCAAGTTACAAATTGGGTTGGCATGTGTGGTTTTTGACAGAGTGAAGGATTATGCAATAAACCTTGAGGATCATTGCACTCACAAGGGTAACTAAGTAGGAAACAATGAACGAACAAGAACTGGAACAAGCACTGATCGGCAAACTGACCGATCTCAAATACACATACCGCCCCGACATCCACGACCGCGTCGCCCTCGAAGTCAACTTCCGCAACCACTTCCAGGCTCTCAACCGCGTTCAGCTCACCGACGGCGAATTCAAGCGCCTCCTCGACGAGATCATCACCTCCGACGTCTTCTCCGCCGCGACCTTGCTCCGTGAGATCAACGGCTTCACACGCGACGACGGCACCCCGCTCAACTACACCCTCGTCAACATCAAGGACTGGTGCAAAAACACCTTCGAGGTCGTCAACCAGCTCCGCATCAACACCGACTACAGCTTCCAACGCTACGACGTGATGCTACTTATCAACGGCATCCCCGCTGTCCAGATTGAACTCAAGACCCTCGGCATCAGCCCCCGCCGGGCTATGCAGCAGATAGTCGACTACAAAAAGGACCCCGGCAACGGCTATACCAAGACCTTGCTCTGCTTCGTCCAGCTCTTCATCGTCTCCAACCAGACCGAGACCTACTACTTCGCCAATAACAACGACCGCCATTTCGCCTTCGACGCCAATGAAAACTTCCTGCCCATCTACCAGCACGCCGACAAAGACAACACCAAGATCACTCACCTCGACGACTTCGCCGAATCCTTCTTGTCCAAGTGTACTCTTGCCACGACCATCAACCGCTACATGGTCCTAGTCGCCTCCGAGCAGAAGATGCTCGTGATGCGCCCCTACCAGATTTACGCCGTCAAGGCCATCGACCAGTGTATACGCGAGAACCGCGGCAACGGCTACATCTGGCATACCACTGGCTCGGGTAAGACCCTCACCTCCTTCAAGGCCTCCACGCTCCTCAAACTCAACCCCGACATCCACAAGTGCCTCTTCGTAGTCGACCGCAAAGACCTCGACCGCCAGACCCGCGAAGAGTTCAACCGCTTCCAGAAAGGCTGCGTCGAGAAAAACACCAACACCGCCGCGCTCGTCCGCCGCCTCGCCTCGGACGACTACGCCGACAAGGTCATCGTCACCACCATCCAGAAGCTCGGCCTCGCCCTCGACGAAACCAGCAAATACAACAAGCTCGGCAAGAAGAACGGCAAGGCCACCTTCAAACAGCGCCTCGAACCGCTTCGCGACAAGCGCATGGTCTTCATCTTCGACGAGTGCCACCGCTCCCAGTTCGGCCAGACCCACCAGACCATCAAGAACTTCTTCCCCAAGGCCCAACTATTCGGCTTTACCGGCACGCCGATCTTCCCCGAAAACGCCACCATCCGGAAGATCGAAGACAACGTCCAAACGCTCCGCACCACCCAGGACCTTTTCCAGAGCGAACTCCACGCCTACACCATCACCCACGCCATCGAAGACAAAAACGTTCTTCGCTTCCACGTGGATTACTTCAAGCCCGACGGCGAAAACCCGCCCAGGCCCGGAGAAACCCTCGCCAAACGCGCCGTCATCGAAGCCATCCTCGCCAAACACGATGCGGCCACCGGCGAGCGCCGCTTCAACGCGCTCTTTGCCACCGCCTCAATCAACGACGCCATCGAGTACCACGAGCTTTTCAAGCAGGTCCAGGCCGAGCGCCAGGCCGGCGATCCCGACTTCGTCCCCCTCAAGGTAGCCGCCGTCTTCTCACCGCCCGCCGAGGGCAACCCAGACGTCAAGCAGCTCCAGGAAGACCTGCCCCAGGAACTCGAAGACAACCAGCAGGAACCGGAGAAGAAAAAGGAAGCCCTCAAGGCCATCATCGCCTACTATAACTACCGCTACGGCACGAATCACTCCATCGGCGATTTCGACGCCTACTACCAGGACGTCCAGAAGCGCATCAAGGACCAGCAATACCCCAACCGCGACCTCCCCCAAAAGGGCGCGGAGAAGATCGACATCGCCATCGTCGTCGATATGCTCCTGACCGGCTTCGACGCCAAATACCTCAACACCCTCTACGTCGATAAAAATCTCAGATACCACGGCCTCATCCAGGCCTTCTCCCGCACCAACCGCGTCCTCAACGCCGCCAAGCCCTACGGCCACATCCTCGACTTCCGCGGCCAGCAGGACAAAGTCGATGAAGCCATCACCTTGTTCTCCGGCGCAAAGGCTGAACAGGCCAAGGAAATCTGGCTCGTCGACAAGGCCCCCGTCGTGATCGAACAACTCAAGGCCGCCAGGCAGGAACTGGACGAATTCCTCCAGTCCCAGGGCCTCGAACCGCGCCCCGAAGCCGTCCCCAACCTCAAGGGCGACGACGCCCGCGCCGCCTTCGTAAGGCAATTCAAAGAAGTCCAGCGCCTCACGACCCAGCTCGACCAGTACACCGACCTCACGGACGAGCAGCGTCAGGAGATCGAGCAGACGCTTCCCAGAGACGACGCCCGCGCCTTCCGTGGCGTCTACCTCGAAACCGCCAAACGCCTCAAAGCTAAACAGGACAAGGCCGGCGGCGGCGACGCTGCCGTGGACGGCGACAGAGCCACGCAGGACGCGATTGACCAGCTCGACTTCGAGTTCGTCCTCTTCGCCTCGGCCGACATCGACTACGACTACATCATGAACCTCATCGCCCGCATCAGCGGACAGACGCCGAGCCAGCAGGAAATGAGCCGCGATCAGCTCATCAGCCTAATTCGCTCCGACGCCAAGTTCGTGGACGAAATCGACGAGATCACCGCATACGTCAAGGAGCTCGAAACCGGCCAGCCCCTCACAGAGGAAGAGGTCCGCTACGGCTACCAACGCTTCAAGGACGAGCGCCACGCCACCGAACTCGCCGCCGTCGCCGACAAGCACGGCCTGACGAACGAGGCGCTGCAAGACTTCGTGGACGCCATCCTCGACCGCATGATCTTCGATGGCGAACAGCTCACCGACCTTATGGAGCCCCTCGATCTGGGCTGGCGCGAACGCCGCGAAAAGGAACTGGCGCTGATGGACGACCTCGTCCCGTTCCTGAAGAAACGCGCCGCCGGCCGAACCATCTCCGGACTGAACGCGTACGAGCAATGAGGCTAAAACTATGAAGGAGAAAAGCAAACACACATTAACGCCGAAACTGCGGTTTCCGGAGTTTCGGGATGCTCCCGAATGGTTGGAAACACCTCTCGGTGAGATAAGTGATCGTATTATCGAAAAAGTTGGTGATGCGGCTCTTACTCCTGTAAGCATAACCGCCGGACAAGGTTTTGTGTCGCAAGTTGAGAAGTTTGGGCGGGATATTTCAGGTGCTCAATACAAGAATTACATTTGGCTTCGCCAGGGAGATTTCGCATACAACAAAGGGAACTCTAAAACCTATCCCCAGGGTTGCGTGAGGCGCTTAAAGGAATTCGATCAAGCAGCCGCGCCCAGCGCTTTTGTCAGTTTTCGTCTACATGATGGATATGTCCCAGAATTCTTCGAGGGACTATTTGAGAAGAACGCACATGGCCTGCAACTCATCAAGTTCATTACAAGCAGCGCGCGAAGCGACGGCCTTCTAAATATTAGCCCTGACGAGTTCTTTAGCATCAACCTGCCGATTCCCCAAGACCCAGCCGAGCAGCAGAAGCAACTGTGTTTCTTGTCAAGCAGAAATTGGCTTCCAGGGTTTGTTGTCCCTGAGCATTGCGTTGAGTATGACCAGCATTTTGCGCATGCACGCCACCATGGCCACCTTGAATTTTTTGTTTTTACTTATCAGCTTTTCATAATGGGCCCTGATCACCGGATTGTGCCGGACCGCCACAAAGGTGGCCATGTACAAAGCCCTCCTTACAGCAGACCTGCCGCCCCAGCAACTGCGCTGTCCGCTGTACTTGCCGCTATCGCGGTTGAAAGGAGCCACCCCTACCAGGGCAGCGATACCATGACGGTTCAGAGTGCCCAGTTCGGGTAAGGAGGATAGTAGGGTGCGGGCCAGCACCTTGCCCACCCCGGGCACGCTCATCAGCAAGTCCTCCTTTGCCCGCCAGATGGGACTGCCCTTGATGAACTCATCCATCTCCTGGTCCAGTGCAGCCAACTGCTCATCAAGCCATTGCAGGTTGAGCTCTATCTTTCGCTTAATGGATTTGCTGGCCCTGCTCAAACGGTTCTTTTCCATCACGATCATGCCCAGCAATTGACGGCGGCGGGCCATAAGCTCACTCAGGTGCTGGGATTGTTTGTCCTTCATGGGCCGGGGCTCCGGGCGTACTTTCTCCGCAAAAGTGGCCAACACCATGGCGTCTATGCGGTCGGTCTTGGCCAGCTTGCCCATGGCCTTGGCAAAGTCGCGCACCTGGCGGGGATTGACCACCGCCACCTTAAACCCCGCTTCGTGCAGGGACCCGCAGGCAGGCGTCTGCAAGCCCCCTGACGCCTCCATCACCACCAGGGCGCCCTTGAATTGGTCCAGCCAGCTAATCAGGCGGTCGAATCCTTTCTGATTGTTCTCCACCTTTGTGACTTCGCCCTGGGGCAATACACAGACATCCAGGAGCTTTTTGGAAACGTCGATCCCTATGAAGACTTCTTTTGACTCCATGTTTTCCTTTTCCCTGCCTAGTGAAATGCGGGCTCTCATTGGCCCAGGCAACTGTTCGGGTTAGAAGGAAAGAAGGGCGTGACGGCCTATGCTTCCGCACGGGTTTCACTGGTCCCAAGATCGCGCCAGCCTGCCACGCCCAGTTAAAAAACATATGGGAGAATATACTAGATCGCC
>JANQFN010000225.1 GCA_028277825.1 Desulfarculaceae bacterium | reverse complement strand
CTCCACCTTGGTAAACAGCCAGACATATGCGTAGAGCAACTGGCCGTAGAGGAACATGGCCGCCCAGACCAAGACCGCCACCCCCAATTGCAGGCAGGTCAGATGGGTCAGCACCCGCGCCCGGCCGCCGCCGGCCAGCGCGCGGTCCGCCGCCCAGCCGCCGGCCCAGCCGCCCAGGTCGATGCCCAGCAAAAAGGCCAGGAGCATCAGCGGAAAGGCGTAGACGCTGCCCCCCAGGACCAGGGTCAACAGGCGGAACCAGGCCACCTCGCACAACAGGGCGGCGAAACCGGCCAGCCCGGCCACCAGTAAAAGCGCCGCCATGCCCGGGGTATTTGATTCAGCGGAGTCGGCGGTTGCCTCGCTGGCCGGCGGCAAGGGCTGGCTGCGGGCGGCCAGCAGGAAGGCGGCCAGGGCCAGGGCGCCGTTGACCGCCGCGGCGGCCAGGTTGCTGGCCATCAGGCCCAGCCCGGGCAGGAGCACAAAGCCGGCCAGGCCGGCGCCCAGCACCGCGCCCAGGGTGTTCACCCCGTAGAGCCGCCCCACCTGATAGCCGGCCTCGGCGGGCCGGGTGGCGGCGAAGCGGGCCGCCAGGGGCAGGGTGGCGCCCATGCAGAGAGTGGGCGGCAGCAGCAAGAGCCCCAGCAGTAAAAATTGCAAAAAGGCGAATAAGGTTGGTCCGGGCGCGACAGCGCTGAACAGCCAGAGATAAAGCGGCGTGACCAGTTTCAGCAACCAGGGGAAGGCCAGGGCGTAGGCCCCGATGGCCGCCTCCAGCCAGGCATATGCCTTGAGCGGGCTTTTCACCCGCCCGGCCCAGCGGGCGGCGGCCAGACCGCCCAGGGCCAGGCCGGCCATGAAGGCGGCCAACAGGGTGCTGATGGCCAGTTGGCTGGTGCCGAAGACCAGATGCAACTGGCGGGCCCATATGGTCTCGTAGACCAGGGAGGTGGCTCCGCTGAGCAGAAACAGGACCAGCAAGGTTTGTAGGGCTCGGCGATGCTTGAGCACTTAGTCCGTTCTTCCCGGTGGAGTTTACATCTCCCGATCTATTTTACCTGAAACACCTCGGCCCCGTTCCACTCCGGCGGGGGCGGGTTTTGCCCGTAGGCCCGCACCCGCTGCACATAGACGCCGGCCAGCTTGTCCCCGGGCTCCTGCTCGGCCAATGCCTGAAAGCGCGCCAGGGCGCCCGGCCAGTCCCGCCCCAGGTACAGCTCGAAGGCCTCTCTCCAGCCGGCACAGTAGGCGGCCTGGGCCGGGGTGGCGGCTGTTTCCGGCTCGCCCTCGACAGTCCCCACCAGTTCAAAGACTCCCACCGGGATGCTGGTGCCCTTGGGCTGCACCAGGTCCACCGGCCGGAAGACGAACTCAGCGCCCACCGCCTCCACCACCGCCTGGCTCGCCAGGAGCTGGGTTCCGTAGTATTTGTTGAGCCCCTCCAGGCGGGAGGCCAGGTTCACCGTGGCCCCCAGGGCGGTGTAGTCCATGCGGTCGGCCGAACCCAGGTTACCCACCACGGTCTCCCCGCAGTGCAGCCCAAAGCGGGTGAACATCTCCGGCCGGTCCTGGGCGGACCACTCCTGATCCATGGCCAGGCTGGCCCGGCGGCAGGCCAGCATGGCCAGGCAGGCGTGGCGCTGGTGCTCGGCGTCGGGCAGGGGCGGGTTCCAAAAGGCCATGATGGCGTCGCCGATGAATTTGTCGATGGTGCCGCCGTGGGCCAGGATCACCTGGCAGAGCTTTTCGAAATAGGCCGAAGTCTTGAGCATCAGCGCCTCGGGGTCCATGGACTCGGCCATGTCGGTGAAGCCGGCCACGTCAGAAAACATCACGCTCAACTCACGCTTTTCGCCGCCCAGCTTCTGCTCGCGTCCGGTCTCCACCAGCTGCTTGACCAAGTCTTTGGGCACGTACTGGGCAAAGGTCCTCAAGGTGGTCTTCATGGTGGCCACCGACTCGGTGAGCCGGTGCACCTCACTGATGCGTGATTTGATGGGCGGGGTGGGCTCCAGCTTAAACTCCTTGATGCCATCGGTCTCCCGGGCCACGCGCCTGAGCGGCTTGGACAGGCGCCAAGCGGTGAAGGCGATCAAGGGGATGGCGATGGCGATCACCAGGATGGAGATCAACAGGCTGGTCAGGTTGCTGGCGATCACCGGGGCCAAAAGCTCGTCCAACTGGGCCAGCACCGCCACGTAGATTATATCGCCGCCCGGCGTGGCCACCTTGATCACCCCGCCCACGTAATCGTGCCCCGCCACCGTAAAATCCAGCCGCTGCCGCTCCAGCCCCGGGTGGAAGCGCCTCGCCGCCTGGGTCACCACCGGGTTGCCCGCCTGCTCCAACTTGGCCAAGCGCATTACGCGGCGTCCCCCCTCCTGGGTGACCACGGTCAACTTTTCCACTTGGGGATAGGCGATCAGGCGCCCATCTTCATCAAACACGAAAGTGATGCCGGATTTGGTCACCTTCTGGCGGGCCACGAATTCACACAAGGTCCTGGCAGTCAGGTCCACTCCCAAGACCCCGCCGGCTCCGAAGGCAAAGCGCTGAGCCACGGTGAGGCCCGGCTGCCGGATGTCATAGAAGATGTAGAAGTCGGTCATGTCCACCGCCCCCGGCTGGACCGACATCTTGAACCAAGGCCGGATACGGGGGTCGAAACCGGCCGGCCGGGGAGGCGAAACCTTAATGACCCGGCGCTGCTTGTCCAGGAAACTCCACACCGTCATCCGCCGGCCCTGGGCGTCGGTGGTGATGTTCCTGATGCCATAGGCGGCCCGGGGCGGAGCGCCGATCTTTTTGCGGGCGGCTTGGGTCATCTGGGAGACCTTGACCGCCTGGTAGTACTCCCCGCTGTCGTAGCCGATGTAGATGCTGTAGAGGTGGGGGTAGCTGTGCAGGGCGGTGAGGAAATAACCCCGCAGGGGGTGACGCCCGGCCGAAGGCGGCGCGCCCAACAGGGGATTGCCTCCAGTGAGCTGGGCCAGGTTCCATGCGGTACCCACCATGTTCAGGCCCTGGCGCACCACGTCGGAGACGATGTCACTCATCATGCGCTTGGCCGACAGGAGGGTCCGCTGGGCGCCGGCGTTGTAGTTGTAATAGGTCAGGCCGCCGGCGACGGGCAACACCACCAACAGGAATATGGTCAGGATGTTGATGAACAGAGGGAATTTGGCCGGCGCCTTGGAGGGGGATTGCTCGTTTTTTGCATCCGGGCTGGTCATCAGCATGGCTTTCCTGGGGCATGCGGGCGGAGCAGGGCCTGAACTTCACTCGCCATGGTCACACAGCTTGCCTGGGCCTGGCAACTCCTTGTTGGCCAGCGCCCGCTGGGCTTTGCCCGAAAGCTGTGGCAAGATTAGGAGATGGCCCAGTCCGCATGTTTCATGAGGGTTGGGCGGCACTGGCGACAAAACAAAGACTCAAGGGGCTGCCGTGAAACAAGCGCCTCCTTCGTTAGGCAACAGTATGTATTTGAGCCCGGCACAGCCAGCCGCCGGGAGGCAAGGCGTCCGGCCAGCGACGGCCGAAAGTGTAGCCAAAGCTACATCGAGGCCGGAGTGCAGCCGGCAACACAGCATACCGGTGGCTGGCGCGGCCGGACGCCCGGCCCTTATGAAATATGCGGACTAAGGTGCTCTTGATAAATCCTTCCTGGGGTGGGGGCGTAAGCCAGCAGGGCGGGCGCCACAACCGGCGCTGGCCGCCGCTGGACCTGTTGAACTGCGCCGCACTACTTCGGGGACAGGGGTTGGAAGTCCGCCTGATCGACGCCCGGGCGGTCCCCACCGGCCTGGAGGAGATGCGCGCCGCCGCCCGGGGGGCCCGGATGGTGTTTATCACCTCCAGCCCCCTGGACCGCTGGCAGTGCCCCAACCTGGAGCTGGACAGCTTCACCCGTCTGGCCCGTGATCTGGCTCACCCCCGCCTGGTCATCCTGGGCATCCACGGCACCCTCTTGCCCGAAAAACTTTTGGCCGAAACCGGGGCCTGGGCCCTGGTCATGGGTGAGCCGGAGACGGCGGTGCCCCGCCTGGCCGCTGGGCAAGAATTGAGCCAGGTGCCCGGCGCCGCCTGGCTGGAGGACGACGCTTTGGTCATGGGGCCCGAACCGGAGGCCCTGGACCTGGCCGCCCTGCCCTTGCCCGCCTTTGACCTGGCCCCGCCCCACCTCTACGGTTACGAGGTGCTGGGCGGCGACTTCGCCCTTATCGAGACCAGCCGGGGCTGCCCCTTTGCCTGCCGCTTCTGTTTGAAAGACATGTACGGGCCCGGCATGCGCTATAAGGAACTGGAGCAGGTTTATGAGGAGGTGGCCGCGGTCAAGGAACTGGGCGCCAGGCACGCCTACTTCATGGACCTGGAATTCACCGCCAACCGAAAGCGGGTGCTGGAGCTGTGCTCGGGCCTGGCCGAGATGAACCACGGCCTCAAATGGTGCTGCCAGACCCGGGTGGACACGGTGGACCAGGAGGTGCTGGCCGCCCTCAAGGCGGCCGGCTGCGTGCTGGTGCACTACGGGGTGGAGTCGGGCTCGCCTGAGGTCCTGGGCTATCTGCAAAAGAAAGTTTCGCCCGAGCAGGTGGAGACGGCGGTCAAACTGACCAGGGCCACGGGCATAATGAGTGCCTGCTTTTTCATGTTCGGCTTCCCCGGCGAGAGCGAGGCCGACCGCCGGGCCACGGTGGCCCTGGCCCGCCGGCTGCCGGCCGAGCTGTGCTCATTCCACCTGGCCACGCCCTACCCCGGCACCGGCCTAGCCGCCGACTGCGCCGGCCTGGAGCCCTTCGCCGAGTTCGATTCCATGCATTTTGAGCGCGATGAACTGGCCCGCTGGGTGCGGCGGGGCTATCTGAGCTTCTATCTGAACCCGCGCCGCCTGGCCAGCCTGCTGGGCCGGGGCGGTCCGGCCCTGGCCGCCCGGGGCGGGCGGCTCTTGGCCGGCTTTTTGAAATAGGAATACACATGCGGCTGGCCCTCTTCTCCGACATACACGGCAATCTGGTGGCGCTCAAAGCGGTTTTGGCCGACATTGAGGCCCGGGGGGTGGACGACATTATCTGCCTGGGCGACGTGGCCACCCTGGGACCGCGGCCCCATGAGGTGATCGCCCTCATCCGGGAGTTGGACTGCCCTTGCATCATCGGCAACCACGACGCCTTCATGCTGGACCCCGACTTGATCCACACCTACACCAAGGTGCCCATCGTCATAGAGTCGGTGGACTGGTGCCGGGAGCAACTGTCTGCGGACGAGCTGGATTTCTTCAAGGGCTTCGTGCCCAGCCTGCGCATTGCCCTGCCCGACGGCCGCGGCCTTTTCATCTATCACGCCACCCCCCGCTCACACATGGAGGACCTGTTGGCCACCACGCCTCCGGAGCAGGTGGATGAGATGCTGGCCGGCCACGACGAAGCCCTGATGATCGGAGGCCATACCCACATCCAGATGTTCAGGCAGCACCGGGGCCGGCTGTTGATCAACCCGGGCAGCGTGGGCCTGCCTTTCAAAGAATACACCGCCGGCCAGGCTCCTGAGGTGCTGCCTCACGCCGAGTACGCCATCATCCAGGCTGATGAAGACGCTGTCAGCGTGGAGCTGAAGCGGGTGGCGCTGGACAAGGCGGAGTTGCGCGCCGCGCTGGAAGGCAGCGACTATCCCCTAGCCCCGCGCCTTAGAGAGCACTGGACGGACTAAAAGCCGAGGTAAAAATCCGAGCCGGGGCGTGACACCCCGGCCCGTTTTATTATCCTGACCTATTCGCTCAGATGTCCAGCACGGTCAACTCCAGCGGCGTGGTGCACAACTGCTCGCCGCCCTGCGGGGTGACCCGCACCGGGCACTCCAGGCGCATGCCGCCCACCCCCTCCACGTTCATCACCAACGCGGCCACCTCCACGATGTCGTCCTGCAGGACGATGTCCCGGAACTTGTCGTTGTTGATGATGGCCGGGTACCACTCGTGGCCCACCACACCCAGGCCATGGCCGAAACCAGGCAGGGTGAAATCGGCGTAGCCGCTGGCGGTGATGTTGTCGTTCACCGTGTCCCACACCTGGCCGATGGTGTTGCCCGACTTGAGGGCGGCTATCAGGGTCTCGGCCGCGCTCAGGTAGGCCTCAGCCAGCTTGAGCTGCTCCGGGCTGGCTTTGCCCAGAATATAATTGTGGCTCAGGTCGGAATAATACTGCTTGTAGGTGGGATGCATATCGATCAACAGGCTCTCGCCCCGCTGCACGATCTTGTCGGTGGGCGGGGTGCAGCCGCCCCAGAAATACCAGGTGCGGAAGCCCGAGGCGATCTCGCTGGAGCCGGTGACCGGCCAGTGGAACTCGCTGCCCCGGCGGCGCATCTCCAGCTCGCCGATACCGGCCATCTCCATCTCGGTCATGCCCACCTCAAGCGATTCGCGCACCCGCTCCTGGGCAGCGTCGGCGATGGCCGCCGACTGCCTAAGCAGCTTGATCTCCTCGGGTTCCTTGACCAGGGTCACTTCATCCATCAAGTCCAGGGCGTTGACGAAATTGGCCTGGGGCAGATGCTCTTTCAAATACTCGTATTCGGTGGCAAACAGATAGCCGGCGATCATGCGCGGGGAGTGGCCCAGCTCGAGGCCGATGGTGCCTCGCTCGAAGCCCTGCTCCTTGATCTGGGCCACGGTCACCTCCCACAGCTCCATCTCGGGCAGTGGCGCGGTGGGCACGATGTTCTCCAACCAGGACTCG
>JANQFN010000158.1 GCA_028277825.1 Desulfarculaceae bacterium | reverse complement strand
GGTCTCTTTCACCTTGCCCGGCACGATGCGGGTCAGGTCGTGGGCCAGGGCATGACCCACGCTCTGGGCCACGGGTACGGTCTTGAGTTTCATGATGTTGTTCCCCGGAAAAATCGGCAACGTTGTTTACCGGTGCCATGTGAAAAATCATGGTTCGCAGCGACCATGGATTCCATGTTCTTATCTATGAGTCAAAAAACTTAATCTATGCGACACAGGTCAAACATGCCAGGTTTTCTTGTTTTCGGGTTGCGCCGCGGCCCGCACCTGCACCAGCTCGGCCAAGATGCTCACCGCTATCTCAGCCGGAGTCTCGGCCTGGATATCCAGGCCTATGGGGGCATAGACTTGTTCCAGTCTTTCCCGGCTCACCCCCTGCTCCAGCAGATGCTTATAGATAATGGCCTTCTTGCGTTTGCTGCCGATCATGCCGATGTAGCTGGGCTCATGCTTGAGGACCGCCTGCAGGATGTCCTGGTCAAACAGATGCCCCCGGGTCACTATCACCACGAAATCCCCGGGGCCAAAGGACAGCTCGGCCAAGGCCTCCTCATAGGGGGCCACGATCAAACGGGAGGCCATGGGAAAGCGCTCCCAATTGGCGAATTTCTTGCGGTCCTCGATAATTATGATTTCAAAGGCAACCTGGCTGGCCATCCGGGCCAAGTCCAGGGCCACGTGCCCTCCCCCGAAGATGTACAGGTTGGATGAGCTTCGCAGCGGCTCCACAAACAGGGCCTCACCGTGAGACAAGCGCAGGAACAGGGGAGAAAAAGAAGGGTTGTTGGATATTTCCCGCAGATGCGTTTCCAGTTCCGGCGACACCTCCATCTGACTGGCTATCAGACCACCCTCGCCCCACAAGACGTGGCGCTGGGCAAAGCCGCCTAGGTCCTCACTTACCAAGGTGACCAGGCAATTCTTTTGACCGGCGGCCATCCCCTGTTCGATTGATTCCAGGAAGGGCCGGGCGTCGCCGGCGATGGTTTCCAGAAACACTTCCACCGCCCCCCCGCAGACCATTTGGCACTCAGCCGCCTGTTTGTTGGTCAGGGTGAAAGACAATAGGACCTGGCCCTGGTTTTCAAACAGTTTGGCGGCGCTGGCCAGGGCCTCTCCCTCCAGGGGACCGCCGCCCACCGAGCCCAGGATGCTCCCGTCCCGCCTAACCAGCATGCGGCTGCCCGAGCCCCGGGGGGATGAGCCAGCCTGGGTCACCACCGTGGCCCACACCACGGGATCGCCGGCCTTGAGCAGGCGAATGGTTTCTCTGATGATGCTGTCAGTCATTTTATTGCTCCAGCCCCGGCCCCTGCTCAAAGCTCTCCACCGCCCGGCAGGCGTCCAGAAAGCTGATCGCTCGAACCACGTTGCCTGTATGCCGCAGAAGTTCCATGGTTACTCATTGCATCTGGCCGGCCTTACAGGAATGAAGCGCAGCCCTCTTTCAAGCGTTCCTGGTCCTGCCGGTACTTGAACAAACAGCTTTGGGTCTCCAAAACCGTCCGCTCGTCCAGGTGATCTTTGTGCATCAATAAAAGGGCTTCCGCCCAGTCCAGAGTTTCGGCTATGCCCGGCCGTTTCAAAAAGGCCTCGCTGCGCACCTTCTGCATGAAACGGCAGATCTCCTCGCTCAGCCCCTGATTGAGGTTGGGGATCTTGGCCATGAGGATTTTCTCTTCCAGCTCCAGGCTGGGATAGCCTATCCAGTGATACAGGCAGCGGCGCTTGGTGGCGTCGTGCACCTCCCGCGTACGGTTGGAGGTGAGCACCACGATGGGCTTTTCCTTGGCTTTCAAGGTGCCTATCTCGGGGATGGA
>JANQFN010000416.1 GCA_028277825.1 Desulfarculaceae bacterium | reverse complement strand
GTTGTTCCCATTTTTGCAATCTGGTGATTGGCGGTTTATGGTTCAAGGAGGTATGCGGCCTCCTGTAGTTGTATTCGTCGATCCAGGGCTGGAGATATTCTTCCCGCTCGGCTGATGACTCATAGGCCTGTTTGTAAGCCCACTCCTTGATGCTGGTCTGGATGAATCGCTCGGCTTTGCCATTGGTCCGGGGAGTGTAGGGCCTTGTCCTGACATGACGCGCCCCCAGGCCGTGCACCGCGGTACGGAATAGATGAGAAACGTAGCAGCTGCCGTTGTCAGTCATCACCCGCCGCACCCTCACGCCGTGACGCTTCAGCCAATCGACAGCCCTAATCAAAAAGCACGTGGCGGTGGTAGCCTTCTCGTCAGGCAACAATTCGCTGTAGGCCAGGCGGCTGTTATCGTCCACGCAAACATGCAAATACTCCCAGCCCGCGCCTCTGGTACGCCTGGAGCGGTCGCCATGAATCCGGTGCCCCACTCCGCCTATCCTTCCCAACTTCTTGATATCCAGATGAATCATGTCGCCAGGGGCCTTGTGCTCGTATCGTATAATCGGCGGCTTGGGCTCCAGGCGAGACAGCCGGTTAAGACCCAGGCGTCTCAATTCAAGCGTGACGCTGGAAACGGGCAGGGAAAGGGAAAAGGAAATCTCTAAACAACTCATGCGCCTTCGGCGTAGGGCCGCAATGCATGCCACCCGCTCCACCGGCATACGCTGGGGACTGCGCCGGGGACGGGAGGTCCGGTTATGCAAGGCCCCCTCCCCGCCAGCCCGGTAACGAGCCAGCCATTTGTAGACCGTGCGGCGGCTGATGCCAAACCCATCTGCCACTTCCCTGACGCTCATTCCCTCCTTCAAAACTCTTTGCACAATCAGGGCTCGACTATGAAACGTGGTTCGGGCATTGTTATGTAGGTTGTTCACTGGGACCTCCAAGGCAAAGACTGTGATGTTGGCAATCACCAGTCTCTACTCTAGGAAAACTCTGTGAACAACCTCTTTAGCAGCTACACCTAGGCCCCCCCTTTCTTCTGCTTCTTCAGTTCCTGAGAGCAACCCAGGCCCTGCTCCAGGCCCACGGCAAGGCAACCGCCGCAAGAGATGCAGGTGGCCTTGGCGTCGCCGGTCTTCCACAGGTTGACCAGGTCGGGCTGGCGTATAAAGGGACGGCACATGGCCACTGCCTCCACCTCATCCAGGGCGCTGGCCACCACGTCTTTGCTGCGGTAGCCACCCACCGTAATCACCGGACAGTCCGCCACCTCCTTGATGGCCTTGGCATTGTCCAGGAAATAGCCTTCGTCTTCCGCATCCTTGACCACCCGGGCCGCACCCAGCTTGCCCGCGGCCGGCTGGCCACCGCTCACCTCAATGGCGTCGATGCCCATGTCGCCCAGGCGCTTGGCCATTTTCACCGCGTCTTCCAGTTCCAGACCGCCCTCCAGGCCGTCCACTGAGTTGAGCTTGATGAACAGGGGATAATTGGGTCCCACCGCGTTGCGCGCCGCCTGAAGCACCTCGAACATCATGCGGCCCCGGCCCTCCCAGTCGCCGCCGTATTCGTCCTGGCGCTTGTTGGTGAAGGGGCTGTTGAACTGGCTGAGCAGATAGCCGTGGGCGCCGTGCAGCTGCACCGCGTCAAAGCCGGCGGCCTTGGCCCGGGCCGCTCCCAGGGCGAAGTCATCTATGATGCGGTGAATATCCTCCACCGACAGCTCGGCCACCTCCTCGCCAAAAGCCGGGTGGGTCATGGCCGAGGGCCCCACGGGCTGGAATCCGGTCCACTCCTGTTTGGTCTGGCCGCCGGCGTGCACGATCTGCATGGCGATCTTGCCGCCCGCGGTGTGCACTGCGTCAGTGATGCGGGTCAAGGGACCCACCAGGGCGTCCATGTACACCCCGGTCTGCTTGGGCAAGCCTTTGCCCTCGGGCGACACATAGCAGTAGCCAGTGATAATCAGACCGCAGCCGCCCTCGGCCAAGGCGGCCAAGGCCAGGATCAGTTCGTGGGTGGGCGCCCCCTTGTCATCAGCCAGGCCTTCCCAGGTGGCGCTACGGACCAAACGGTTGGGCATCTCAAGCCCGTTCATACTCCAAGGGGTGTAGATGTCGGCCATGTCATTCCTCGCTCTAAATCGTTTCAAGAAAAAGCCAAAAGATTTTGAAGAGGTTGGTAATAGGTAAGAGTTTCAAGGGCCCCTCTCCAAATACCGCCTACGGTTAATTCGGGCAATCCCGAATCTTGCTGTCTCGGTTTTGGGGCTGGCGGCCTCACTCTAACATATCGCGGCCACGGCACCCCATCCTATGTGGAGAGTAAATCATCCCAGCTCAGGCAGGCTTATCCAGCAATCTTTTCCCCTTTTCCCTACCTCTTTTGCATCTTTCCATTTTGTGTCATCACCCTAACGGGCCGCGTGCAACAGAGGATAGCCGTAGCAGGCCATGGTCAGCAAAAAGGCCAGGTTCAACAGCAGCGAAGCCGGGTGGGTGGCCTTGAAAAACTTAAACTGCAAACCAAAGCGGAGCAGCCAAAAGGCGGTGAACACCGCGATGAGCTTTTTGCCCAGTTCGCTGGCCATAAGCTCGGGTGCGAAGACCAGGGAGAGATAGGCCGCCACCACGAAATAGAAGATCAAACAGAGGTTGAGCACCTGGTAGATACTGCGGTTGATGGAATCCAGGTCAGCCAGGCTCTCACCCCACTTGAAGATGCGGGGGAACAGGAAGTGGAACACTGCCCAGCCTATATGCAGCACCCCGCCGGCATAGAGAAAATAAACCGCCTTGGACAAGGGTTACAACTCCAGCTTTTCGTCGATCATGCGCGAGAGGATCCACTGGGCGCCGTGGGTCACATGGTTCTTGGCCAGGCCGGCGGCTACATCGGTTTGGCCGGCCTTGATGGCCTCCAAGAGGTTCCTGTGGTCGTTGTCCGACCAGAGCCCGGCGTCCACGTTGGAATAGATGGCCCGGGAGATGCGTTCCACGATCTCCTGCAACTCACCCAGCATGCGGGTCAGCAGCGGCGAACCGGCCGCCTCATAAAGCAGCAAATGAAACTCGCTGTTTAAGGCAATGAGCCCGGCTTCGTCCTGCCCAGCCAGGGCCTGCTCAAAGGCAGCCACGTTTACTTCCAGGCGCTCCAACACTTCGGCCTCCGCGTTGGCCGCGGCCAGTTCGGCGGCATAGCCTTCCAGGGCGGCGCGCACCCCCAGGGCGTCCTCCACCTCTTCCGGGGTCAAGGGCCGGACCAGATAGCCGCCCCGGGGCCGTTTGCTCAACAAGCCCTCTTGCTCCAGACGGTGCAGGGCTTCGCGCACCGGGGTGCGGCTGATGCCCAGCTCCCGGGCCAGGCGCTCCTCCACCAGGCGCATGTTGGGCTTTAACTGGCCGGCCTTCACCATGCGTTTGAGGTGCAGGGTTACCTCTTGACCCAGGGAACGGCGCTTGAACGGTGGATCAGGCTTGCTTTTGGACATTGGCGACACCGGCAAAACTTTCTTTGTGAGGGAAATGCCTGGAATTGTATTTGGTATACAACAAAATAAATTTCCCTGACCCCAGGTGTCAAGACCCCAATTTTCAATGGCCAAGGATTTGTACGGCAGGAAAAAGTATGCTCAGCCAATGAAAAGCTCGACGAGCAAAACCTAATATTTATTATTAATAAATATAGACAATAGTTTGATTATATTGTTTATTATAGGCGCAATAATGCTTGGGCGGCCAATTGTCCCACTGTGCTCTCCAGCTCCTGACCATCTTGGGCGAGCTTCAGCAAATCATCCTGCCCGACCAGGGATTCCAGCTTATCCCGGGCCTCCCTGGCGCCCAACAGACCCAAGGCCCAGGCCGCCAGGCCCCTGACTCCGGCACCTGGCGAATCCAGCATTTCCATGAGAGGCGGGATAGTCCCTATTTCCCTTAGCAACCCGGGCTGCACCTGGGCCAAGCGGCCCAGTCCCCAGATCACGCCCTGTTGCAGGGCCTCGAACCTGAGAAAATTGCAATCCCGGTCTATGTAGGAGAGCAGCAGGCAGGCGTACTCCTGGGCCAGGCGGGGCTCATTGGCCATGATCTCGCCCAGGGCCTCGGCGCAGCCCCAGGGTACCGCCCCGCTCTCTTCGTTCAGGGCCCAAAGCAAACGGCGCACGAAATCGCGCGCCGCCTCAAGGTCACGGGCGGCCAGGTCCTGGACCGTTTGGCCCAGGGCCTTGACCGCCCGCCATTTTATCTTGGGGTCCGCCGAAGGCAAGCCGGCCTGCAAGTGCTTGAGCAGGCGCGCGGCCGGCATTTGCCTGAATTGATCCAGGGCCGCCCCGAAGTCCTCGGCGGCCAGGCATTGGCGCACGCCGCGCCGCGAACAGGTCTTTTCAGACAAATACTCCGCCGGTTAGGTCTCGCAATACACGTCTTCGCAGGCTGGCGGCAGGTTATCCGCGGCCACCATTTTGCCGATTTTCTGGCCCAATTCACGGCAGGGTTTGAGTGAGTCGTGATCCGGCACGTAGTTGATGCGCAACGGCTCAGACACCACCTCCAGCTTCATGTCCTCCAGCGCCGAGGTGATCATCTTGGGGGCCTCGCCGCTCCAACCGTAAGAGCCAAAGGCCGCGCAGAGCTTGCCCGTGGGCTTAAGCCCCTTCATGTAGTGCAGGATGTCAGCCATGCGCGGCAGCATGCCGTTGTTCAAGGTGGCCGAGCCGAACACCAGGGCCCGGGCGTCGAGCACCTCGGTCATGATCTCGCTGCGGTGGGTGCACTCCAAGTTTATCAGCTTGGCCGAGACCCCTTCATCCAGGATGCCGTCGTAGATCGCCTTGGCCATGGTCTCGGTGCTCTTCCACATGGTGTCATAAATCACCAGGGCCTTGTTGGTGGCCTTTTGCTGGCTCCAGGTGTCATAGGCTCGGATGATCATGCCCGGGTCCTTACGCCAGATCACGCCGTGGTCCGGGGCGATCATGTCGATCTCCAGCCCCATGTCCGCCACCTGGGCCAGGATTTTCTGGATCAGGGGCGAATACAGCAGCAGGATGTTGGCGTAATATTTGGCCGCGTGGCGCATCAACTCGCCGCCGTTGACCTCATCGTCAAAGCGCTCACTGGTGGCCCAGTGCAGACCGAAACCGTCGTTGGAGATCAGTATCTTCTCCTGGGGGATGTAGGAGAACATGCTGTCGGGCCAATGCACCATGCGGGTTTCCAGGAAATTGACGCTGTGCGCACCCAACTCCAGGGTGTCGCCGGTCTTGACCACTTCCAGGGGCCAGTCCGTGGGGTGGAAGTGCCCCTGGATGGCCTTGTAGGCCAAGGGCGAGCAGAACACCTTTTCCGGCTGGATCAACTCGATGGCCTCCTGCAGGGACCCGGAGTGATCCATCTCCACGTGGCTCACCACCAGGTAGTCGATCTCCTTGGGGTCCATGATGTTGTACAGACGGTGCATCAGATCGCTGAAAAAGCCCTTTTTGACGGTGTCAAACAGAACGGTTTTCTCGTCCTTGATCAGATAGCAGTTGTAAGTGGTGCCCTTGTAGGTGGAGTAGCCGTGGAAGTCGCGGATGTTCCAGTCCACCGCGCCCACCCAGTAGATGTCCTTTTTGAGTTCAACCGGTTTCATGTCGGTCCTGTCTAGCTATTGGAGAAGTTAGTCCCACCTAAGGGCCTGGGTATGAAAAGGGCCGGCCCGGGGGCCGGCCCGGCGCCTTTACTAGTCTTCCGGCTCGAACTGATCCTTGTCAGCCCCGCAGACCGGGCATACCCAATCGTCAGGCAGATCGTCAAAGGCGGTGCCCGCGGGCACGCCGCTGTCAGGATCGCCCTGCTCGGGATCATACACGTAGCCGCACACGCCGCAAACGTATTTCTGCATCAGGAGTCTCCTTCAGAATTAAAGTGGTCTAAGCGTCGGCTTTCCAGTGACCGTGCAGGTTGCAATATTCTCTGGCGGTGACCGTGTCGGCGTCCACGGCGAACTCGGCCTCGGGCTCGCCACCCGGGTTCAAGAACTCCATGTAGGCCTTGTCGCCGGCCACCAACTCGATCCATTGAATCCAGTGGTCATCAACCATGGGGTGCGGTACGCTGCCCACCTTGACCTTGTAGCCGCCGGCGGTCTTCTCGATGACCGGCACGTGCTTTTCCTGAGCCGCGTCAGTGGTGTTCTCGGTTTGTAGGTCCATGTCGCTGCCACAACAGGCCAGAGGGCCGCCCCCGGCCACGATCAGTTCGACGATGTTGCCGCAGGTGTCACACTTGTAAACTTCCAGCCTTTCGGCCATGATTCGCCTCCCTAAAAAGTCTTGGGGTGTGAACTCAAACTATTATCTATTTAAGCACGATTACCAGTTCTCGCCAAGCAGCTCTTGGTGAGCCTGGGGGTGGGCGCAGGCCGGGCAAAGCTCCGGGGCCACCTCACCCTCGTGCAAATAGCCACAGTTGCGACAGCGCCACACCACCGGCTTGTCCCGCTTGAATACACGGCCGGCCTCGATGTTGGCCGCCAAGTCCAGGTAGCGCTTCTCGTGGAACTTCTCGGCGTTGGCGATGCTTTCAAACACTTCGGCGATCTCGTCAAAGCCTTCCTCGCGGGCCACCTTGGCGAAACCGGGATACATCTCGGTCCACTCGTAGTTCTCGCCGGCGGCGCCGGCCTTGAGGTTTTCAAGCGTGGGGCCGATCACGCCAAAGGGAAAGGCGGCGGCCACCTCGGCGTCGCCTCCCTCCATGAACTTGAACAGGCGCTTGGCGTGCTCTTTTTCCTGGTCAGCGGTCTCTGTGAAGATGGCCGACATCTGCACAAAGCCCTCTTTGCGGGCCTGGGAGGCAAAGTAGGTGTAGCGGTTACGGGCTTGGGACTCGCCGGCAAAGGCGGTGATCAGGTTTTTCTCGGTTTGGGTGCCCTTGAGAGGGGGCATGATTGTCCTCCTAAGTGGGGCTGGCGGGCCGCCGGGGCGGCTAGACTAATGTGGGGTTATATGACTTTTTTACCGGCCGCGGTAATGGTGTATTTGCAACGCACCGGGCTCTCCACCAAGCCCTCTTTTTTCAGGTCCTTCATGGCGGCGGTAACCGCCTTGCCCTCCAGGCCGGATTCGGCGGCCACCTGCTTGTTGGCCAGAGGGTCCTTGGATTTTGCCAGTGCCTTTAGCACCTTCTTGGCTTCAGCCGAAACTGCGCTTTTAGCCTTAGCGGCCATATCGTCTGCTCCAGGTTTTCAGGTTCAACTAATTGACGGTTCGCTGGGACCTGCAATCGCCGCAAGAGCCCACGAACTCCAAGCGGTGTCCGAAGATATCCCAACCGGATTCGGCGGCCACCTGTTCGTCCAGGCCCTGCAGAAGTTCCATCTCCACATCCACCACCCGGCCGCAGTCAAGGCAGCGCAGGTGATAATGGTCGCGGATGTCGCCGTCAAAGCGCATCTCCTGGCCTGCTACATCGATCTTTTGGATCAGGCCGGAGCGGGAGAGTATGTCCAGGTTGCGATAGACCGTGCCCAAACTTATGCGGGGCAGGCGTTCACGCACCATCTGGCATAACTCGCCGGCGGTGGGGTGGGTCTTGACCTTGCGTAACTCCTCCATGATGACCTGACGCTGGGTGGTCATGCGGAGTTTGGGCGTGGGGTCCATGATTCTTCTCCCGACGATAATGATTCCTACTTAAGAATCTACTGGTATGCATGGCTTTTGTCAACCATCTTGCGCCCTTTACCTTTAAACCACCCCCACGGCAGGGTACTTGATCGACACGCCGCCCATCAATTTTTATCCGCCAATACTGCCTTGCTCCGGACCGTCATGTCAAGCCGGGGCAGGTCGTTTTTAGCGGCTTGATCAGCAACATACTATACACGTTGCGCCTTTGTTGCCAGGGTCCTTTTTTAAAGGATCTGCAGAGCCCTCACGTACGCTTCATAGGACTCCGCCCCAAACAGCACAAAGCGTATCTCTGTGAAGGAATCGGGATGATTCAGCACGGCCTTTTTCACCGCCTTCAGAGCCACCGGCGCGGCCTGGTCCAGAGGATAGCCGTAGACGCCAGTGGAGATGCTGGGAAAGGCCACGGTCTTGAGATTATGCTTGGCAGCCAGTTCCAGGGAATTGGTATAGCAGTTTGTCAAGAGCCGCGCGTCCTCAGGACGGCCCTTGTATATGGGCCCCACGGTGTGGATCACCTTCTGGGCCCTGAGCCGGCCCGCGGTGGTTATCACCGCCTCGCCGGTGGGGCAGTGCCCGATCTTTTTGCACTCAGCCATGATCTCCGGCCCGCCGGCCCGGTGGATGGCGCCGTCCACGCCGCCGCCGCCGGCCAGGCGGCTGTTGGCCGCGTTGGCAATGGCCTCGCACTCCACCTGGGTGATGTCGCCTTTGCTCAGCAGCAGGCGGGTCTGACCTATGGTTTTTTCCGTGGACATGAACACCCCCGGCACTGCCAGCAGCAGGATTTGCACGACCGTCACGGCTAAAAGCCCCTCTGGACTATCGGCCTATTGTAACCTCTTTTGCCCGCGATTTGAGGACAGCTTACTGACTTCAGTTTAGTTTAATGACCCAAGCGTTACCTTTGATTTGCTTCGCATTGACCATGGAGGCTATTATCTGAAATGGTTTCATATCGTGGTACACAAAAACCAGGAAGAGGGGGATGAACCATGGACAGTCAAATTGCAGAAATCATAGCAGATGAACAAAACATCGACCTGGCGGACTTTGAACAACGCAAACGCTTCCTGATGATCAACGACGCAGACGTGGAGCGGATCAAGGCCTTTGGCCGCTCCCTGCCCCAAATACCGGAGAGCATGTTCGATTTCTTTTACGAACATTTGCACAGGTTCCCTGAAACCAAAAGCTTGCTGAAAGACAGCGAGGTGGTGGCGAGTCTCAAGCAAAAGCAAATGACCTACTTCAAACAGTTGTTGGAAGGCAACTACGATTGGGACTACATGCTATCCCGCCTGGCCGTGGGGTATGTGCACGTCGAGATGGGCGTGGTTCCCCTTTGGTATGTGGGGGCTTTCGGCAAGTATCTGGAGCAAATAAAAGGGTTGACCGAGCAATACGCGGACGAGCCCCAGCTCACCTATGAATCCTTATTCAAGGTGATTTTACTGGATATCGTGTTGACTCTGGAGAGCTATCACTACACCAAGTACAAACTGTACGAAGAACTGAAAATCATGGCAGCCACCGATCAGCTCACCGGCGCCTACAACCGCCGCAAGATGCTGGAAATCATGAAATACGAAATGCAGCGCGCGCAACGCCAGGAGGCACCGCTAGCCCTGATCATGCTGGATATAGATCATTTCAAACATATTAACGACACCTATGGCCACCAGGAGGGAGACCAGGTGTTAATCAAGTTGTCGGACCTGGTGCACTCCAACCTGAGAGGCACAGACTTTTTGATTCGTTTCGGGGGAGAGGAATTCTTGGTGGTGCTTCCGGCCGCAGACCTTGCCGAGGCCTGCGAGGCTGCTGAAAGGCTGCGGCATTTGGTTGCCCAAAAGAATTTCAGCCCGGTGGAGCGGGTCCGGATCAGCCTCGGCGTGGCCCAACTGCGCGAGGGCGACACCATGGACAGCGTGATAAAGAGGGCGGACGATAAGCTTTATGAAGCCAAGCAGGGGGGACGCGACCAGGTGCGCTGGTAAGACGCTTTGCCTAAGTGATTCCTTTGAGGGCAAAGAACCAGGGGGATGAGCCCGGGCCGCGCTCCCGCCGCCGGCCAGGCGGCTGTTGGCCGCGTTGGCAATGGCCTCGCACTCCACTGGGTGATGTCACCCTAGCACAAGGTGAGTTTGGTGCGGCCTATCTTGGTTCCAACCATGTCTCCCGCTCCCGCCTGAATGTTGCCCTCTTAGTCGTTTCAATTTATCATACCCGCATAGTTTCATTCATATTCCACTCCAAGGAACCGGGGAATTTTACAAGTTGGGGAAAAGCGCCCGCTTATATGGCGACTTGTCTTGGCTGTGGCCTCATTGGGAAGACCTGGAAGAGTACCGCCAAGACAGCGAAATGTTCGTCCGTTTGATTACCGAATCCAGCGCCAATCCGGTGTCCACTTTGCTGGATATGGCTTGTGGAGGCGGCAAACATGACTTCTGGCTCAAGAGAAGCTTCCAGGTTACGGGATTGGATTTGAGCCGAAATATGCTGTCCCATGCCGCCAGACTAAATCCCGAGTGCCGCTATGTTGCCGGCGACATGCGCGACCCGGGGCTAAATGAGAAGTTTGACGCTGTATTCATAAACGACGGGCTTCTGCACATATGTACCCTGGATGATCTGGGGAGGGTCTTTACCTCCGCCCGCGCCTGCCTCAACCTGGACGGGGTTATGCTGTGCACCGCCGAGGTCACCAAGGAGACCTTTAAACAAGACACCACCCTGGTGTCCCGGTTCAGTGCCCGCCAAAAACCAGGGGACCTGGATGTCACTGTCATAGAGAACCGTTATGACCCTGACGGGAATGACCATTGGTTTGAAAACACCCTGGTGTTCCTTATCCGGCGCGCCGGAAAGCTCAGCGTGGAACGCGACACATTCCGCTGCGGTCTTTTCTCTCTGGATTCTTGGAGGAGCGCGTTAAGCGAGGCCGGCTTTCAAGTCAGCGAACACGCGCTGGCTCACCAGGGGCAGGTCTTGACGGTTTTTACATGTGTAAATGCCTGAATCCGGCATGGATCTATTTTTTAGGAACAAAGAAATACAAGCTCCCGGGATATTTCATGCGCCCGGCCAAATCGCCGGCTGCCGGGCCTGAGCCGAAAAACAGATCCAATCTTCCCGGCCCGCGGATGGCGCCGCCGGTGTCCTGGTTGAAAACAAAGCGGGCAAAAGGCACCGTGCCCCCGCCGGGGGTGGGCATCTCGCCGCTGACGTAGCCCAGGGCCAGACCCGGAAAGATGCGGCGGTCGGTGGCCACCGAGCGCCCGCCGGTCAGGGGAGCCTCAAAGCAGCCCAAAGGCCCGCCCACCGGCGCCAGGGGACGGAAGAACACATAGGAGGGATTGTGGCCCAGGACCCGCTGCATCTGTTCGGGATGCGCGGCCAGATAGGCCTTGATGCCCTGCATGGACATCTGGTCGCGGGTCATCATGCCCTCTTTGAGCATCAGGCGCCCGATGGAGCGGTAGGGCTGGCCGTTGGTGGCGGCATAGCCCACGCGCAGGCGGCGGCCGTCGGCAAACTCCAGTTGCCCCGAGCCCTGGATGTGCAAAAAGAACACCTCCACCGGGTCGCCCACATAGCCCAGGATCTCGGCCTTGCCCTCCAGGGCGCGCCTAAAGTCAATGGCCGCGCGATCCGGGTAGGGCTTGAGGCGGTGGCCGCGCACCTGCCCCACCAGGCGCTTGGAAGGCAGATCCTTGGAAAAATCGCGCGGATTGAAGGTGACCAAATCGTCGGGCACCGCATACACCGGGTGCGAGAAATTGCCCTGGGGCTTCTGCGTGGCCTGCAGAATGGGCTCGTAATAGCCGGTGAAAAGCACCCGGCCCTGGCCGTCGGAGCCCACTGACTTGAGCAGAATGAATTCCTCTTTCAGGGCCTCGGCCCGCTGTTCGGCATCACGGTAGCGGTAGAGCAGGTCCTTGACCCGCTCCAGGGAGGCGGCCATCTGGGCGGCGGTGGCCTGGTAGGGGCCAAAGGTAAAGCGCTTATCCGGCCGCACCCGGCGCAAGTAGGCCAGGGATGCCTCGCAGGCCTGGAAAAAGCTCTTGGCGCTCTGGTCATCCAAGAGCAGGGGCCAGTCGTCTTCATCCACCTCCACCAAGACGTTCTGGGCGGTGGGCTTGGGCAGCGGGGTCTTGGCGCAGCCAGCCAAGCCCAGGAGCGAAGCCAAGGCCAATACGCTGGCCAGCCAAAGGAGATATGTACGCGTGCTCTTCATGCCCTGATCTAACCTCAGGCCCGGGCCCAAGTCAATCCAGAGGGGCCAACAGGGCCACGCCCTGCCCTCTTTCCGCCCCGGCCGAGGCAGCCACGGTGGCGCACTTGGCCAGGAACAAAAACAACACCGGCCAACCCAGACGGTTGTTGCCGCCAAACACACCCGCCGCCGCAGCCAAGGTCTCGTAGTGGCCCATGCCCTTGGCGATCACCAGGTCAGCCTGGTCCAATAAAGCGGCCAGCTTTGCGGGAATCACCTCCGGGTCCAGGCCCACCGCCCGCGGCGCCAGGCCCAGCAACCGGCCCAGGCCGTAGGACTCGCCGGCCGCCTCCAGGTCAACCATACAGAGGTCGTTTTGCACCGGCCCGGTCTTGACCACGTAGTCCACCGTACAATCCCGGCCCTCTAAATGCTCCGCCAACAAACGATCAAAGCTCTGCTCACCGCAGTTGTCAGCCAGGATCACCACTCTGCCGCCGGGTCTGAGCAAGGCCCCGGCCCGGGCCAGGTGATCGATGCCCAACTCAAGTTCGGCACCCTGTTGCCACAGAGCCTCGGTGTCAGCCAAAAAGAAATGCTCTATGGCGTTACCCAGGATGGCGGCCTTGGCTCGGGCGGTAAAACTGTCTTCAACCTCTCCCAAAGCGCCTGCCGCCTCGCGCGCGGCCATGAAATCGTCCTGCTTCTTGGCGTGAAAGGGGTCTTCAACGCCCGAGGCCTGCCGGGCCAGGGCGAAAAATTCGCTGGCAATCGCGGCCGGGATAGTGCCCGCCCGCAAGCCCCGCTCCATCAGCGCCATCATCCGCGCGCTCAGTTCCGCAGCGGGGAGGGCATCCAGGCCGCAGCCTGCCACGGTCTGCTCCGCCAGGCGGGCCAGGCAGACCGGGCAATCAGGGCCGGGGATTGCGTTGAGGTCGGGTTGGGTCATTACAATTCCAGGCCACGGTTAAGAGGTAATGAAGAGAATAAGTGGACCATGGAGCCGGGATCAGTTATTGACCGGCAAAAGCTTGGCCCCGCCCGGCTGGTCAAGGCCGGAAGCAGGCAATGCACCCGAATCCGTCAGGATAATTTAATTCGAGTAGCGCCAAGAACTTCACCTGTGCGGGGCGCCGGCCGTCATTTGGAAAATTTTGCCGCAACCATTCATTCCCAAACTTCTTTTCCTTTTTCAACGCAAACACCCCTGATTTCACCCCCGTGGCCAATACATGATAACCGACACCCCGATTAAACAGATAAAGGCGCCGATCAAATCGAACTTGTCGGGTGTGATGCCGTCTATCTTCCAGCCCCAAAGAAGCGATAAAATTACGAACACACCGCCATAGGCAGCGTAGACGCGCCCAAAGTGAGCTGGTTGCAAGGTGGGGACTACGCCGTAGAGCACCAGAACCACCGCCCCCAGCACCCCGTAGACAATGGGCTTGCCTTCCCGGAGCCACAGCCAAATAAGATAGCCGCCGCCGATCTCGAAAAGACCGGCCAAGACAAAGAATCCCATGGATTTGGCGATCATTTGCTCCTGCCTCCCAAGCTAAGAGAATATTATGGGCTTGCGCACCGCCCCCTTCCCAACCTCCTGCCACTGTTTGGGTCCATCCCTACCTGCCGAACCTCTCGCGCAACTCCGGCCAGCCCCACTTGACCGGTATGCGCAGCCTCTCGCCGTCCTTGCGGGTATAGAGCAAGTGCCCCTCTCGCTGGCCAAACAAAAACAGCTCCCGGGTCAGTTCCACGTCCTTTTGGCAATAGTCGGTCAGGTCTTCCATATTGCCCTCTCGCCACCAGGCCACGGCCTGCAGACCGTCAGCGGACTTCTCGGCACCTAACGTAGCCCCGGCCAGAGCGTCCAGGCTGAGGCGGTGACCCAGCACCTCGGTCACCTCCAGCATAAGGTCCAGGGTGGGCAATTGCTTCAAGTCCTCGGCAATGTAGGCGCTGAGCACGGTGTAGTCAAAGCGCAACAAATTGAAGCCGATCACCAGGTCCAGCCTCTTGAGGCGCTGCAGCATGGCCGGCACCTGAGCCTCTTCATAGGGCAGGTATTCGTCGCGTTTTGAGTCGTAGAGCACTCCCACGCTGACCCGCATCAAGTGAATGTTGCCCCAGCCGCCCACCTCGTCGGCCAGGCGCTGGGTCTCCAGGTCCAGCACGCCGTAGGTGAGTTCTGCTTTGGGCGTGGCCTGCACCGGAGGCGCGATCACCTCCGCCGCCGGCGCCGGTGCTGCGGTCAGTTCCTGCTTACCCAAGAGCAGCCGGGTCAACCTTAGGGCGCCCTCTTTGTCCAAGGGTTTGTTGCCCGCGCCGCACTTGGGTGAGAACACGCAGGAAGGGCAGCCGATCTCGCAGGCGCAGGTGTCCAGTAGCTCTTCCACCCGTTCCAGGAGCTGTTCAATGATCTCAAAGCCGCGCTCAGCCAGGCCCACGCCGCCGGGCACCCCGTCATAGATGAACACGCCCGCCTTGCCGGTCTGGGGATGCAGGGTGATGGAGATGCCGCCGATGTCGCCCCGGTCGCACAGGGCGAACAAAGGGAACATTGAGATGGCCGCGTGTTCCAGGGCGTGGATGGAGCCCATGAAGTGGGCGCCCTCGCGCTCCAAGGCCAGGCGCAGGGCGTCCTCGATGTCGATCCATAGGCCGTGGGTCTCGAATATCAGGGGCGGCAGGTCCAGGGGATAGACGCCCAAGAGATCGCCGCCGGACATGCGCCGGCGCTCGTAGCCGGTGACTTGCTCGGTCACCTTTAGCCGGCCTTGGCGCACCAGGAAGTTGGCCACCGGCCGCCGGCCGGTCTCCTCCAGAATCTCGGTCTCTTTTTCGCTACGCGCGTGGGTGTAGTAATCGGCCCGTATGGGCTTGACCGCCACCTTGCGGTTTTCCAGGTCGAGCTCGGCCACCTGATAGGAGCGGCCCTTGTGCAGATACACCGCGCCGGGGTAGCCCTCCTTGAATACACGCACACCGTCAAAGGACCCTACCACCCTGCCCTGGGGCCCCAGGATGGCCATGCTCTCGCCCGCGCCGCGCAGGTCCACCCGGCGCTGAGGCCGCTTGTAGGCCGTGAAATAGCGGTCGCCTTCAGCGTTGAGCAAAAGCTCACCCGCTGACATCAACTCATCCAAGGCCTCTTGGTGCCTGGCCAGGTCGAAAAACTCATCATCCACGGCCAGGGGCTCCTCGGCCGCGGCGCAGACCAGGTGTTGGGCCACGATGCGCTGATTGTCCGCGTCCAGCACTGCCGCCTCCACCGGCCGGGCGAAGAACTCGGCTGGATGGCTGATCAGCCACTGGTCCAGGGCGTCGGGTTTGGCCACCATGAACACAGCGCTGTCCCGGCCCGCCCGGCCCACCCGGCCGCCCCGCTGCCAGGTGTTGATTTGGCTGCCGGGATAGCCCACCAGGATGCAGACATCCAGCCCGCCGATGTCGATGCCCATCTCCAGGGCGCTGGTGGTGACCACCCCGGCCAGACGGCCCGAGGCCAGGTCAGCCTCGATCTGGCGGCGCTCCTCGGGCAGAAAGCCGGCTCTATAGCCGGCGATAAGCTCCTTGAGGTCCGGATTGGCCCGCACCAGCCAGGTGTGGATCAGCTCGGTGTGTAGCCGGCTCTTGGTGAAGCAGATGGTGGCCAGGCCCTGGCGCACCGCGTTGGCCATAAGGTGCGAGGCCGTGGTGGAGGCGGCACCGTCCGGGTTGACCAGGGCGAAGCTGCGCCCGGCCGCCGGCGATCCGCAGAAATCCACCACCTGCTCACGTGAGAACTCCCGTCCGGTCAGGGCGGCGGCGTGTTCCGCCGGGTTGGCAATGGTGGCGGAGCTGAGTACAAAGGCCGGGCGGCTTCCTCTCGACTTAGCTAAGCGCAGCAGGCGCCGCAGCACCTGGGCCACGTGGGAGCCGAACACGCCCCTATAGGTGTGCACTTCGTCGATCACCAAATACTTGAGCCGGGAGAGAAACTTGTCCCAGGCCTGGGGATAGGCGCAGACCGAGGCGTGCACCATGTCTGGGTTGGAGATGATGATGGGCGGCGGTTTTTGGCGCAGGCGTTGCCTGCGGCTGGGCGGGGTGTCGCCGTCATAGATGTCCGCCACCGGGCCCAGGCCCGCGGCCAACGACAGGGCGTTGATAGCCTGCATCTGGTCCTGTTCCAGGGCCTTGAGCGGAAACAGGAACAAGGCCGTGGCCTGAGGATCGCCCGCCAGGTTCTCCAACACCGGCAGGGTGTAGATCAGGCTCTTGCCCGAGGCGGTGGGGCTGGCCACGATGGCGTCCCGGCCGGCGCGGACCAGCTCCAGGGCCGCGGCCTGGTGGGAAAACAAACGGCTAATGCCTTGGGAGGCCAAGGCCCGGATCAGGTTGTCGGGAAGCGGTGGATCAAGCTCCGCGTAAGCGGCCGGGCGGGGCGGGATGTCTTCCACGTGCACCACGTCCGCGGCCAGGTGCAGGCCGTTTTTCAGTGACGCCAGGAAGCTGTGGAGGTCCGCGCCCATGGCAAGTGGTGTACCACGGCGGGGGATAAGAGTCTAGGCGGGCCCGGTAAGTGTGCTCTAGCCGGTGTGAAAAATTTGACACGACAATCATGAAGGAGGTTTGGAAGGAAAAAACTTCGTAGGTCGGATTTGGGGCGCTAGCTCCGCAGGCCAACAAATTCCGGTGTTGGACTTCACTTCACTCAAACCTGCTTTCAAACTTACACTAATAGTCGTCATTGCGAGGAGCGCCGGCAATTTCGTCTGGCGCAAATGACTCGGCCTAACCGGCGCGACGTGGCAATCTTCAGTTTCCTTTCAAGGCCCCCTTGCCAGGATGATCCCCGTTGCTAATGACCTCACCCTTTCTGGATATCATTACATTCGTTGGGTTTCGCTTCGCTCTACCCAACCTACGAGAATGAATTTGAATGAGATCGTTAAGAGGGGTCTGTAATGAAAAAAGGGCCTCAATGGAGCCATCTTTATGTGGTGGTGTGGCAGTCCTCGCCCATTACCAGTGCAACATCCCCCCGGCAACAGAGCTCTGCGCAGCCGCATTCTTCTAGGTCGCGCTCTGCCTGATGGCTCAATTGCGACCGTCCCGCTTTTCAAAGCCCCGCCCAAGCAGCGCGCAATGCTTTGTTCTTTTTGCCGCCACCCTTTTTCCATACCTCTTCATCTTGGGCCCTCAAGCTTCAACTTTTTCCTTTTCCACGCCAAATAACCCACCCGCCCGCTTGACACCACCCGCCCCGCTTTGTTAACTATTCTGGTTAGAAAAATAACAGCGCGGCAAGGATACTACATGGCTGCAAACCCCAGTTCCGGGGCTCCCGACCCGGGGAAAACCTCCGGGCCGGCCTCCACACCAAAAAAGGTGAGTGGAGGTTTTTTTTGGGCTCGATCTGACCGGCCGGCGCGCCCGGAGAAGCTCAAATGAGTTCACCGCGGCGCAATCTCCTTGGCCTGGAGGGCGTATCCGCCCAGGAGATCACCGATATCCTGGACACCGCCGAATCGCTCAAGGAGATCAGCTCCCGGCCCATCAAAAAGGTGCCCACCCTCAGGGGCAAGACCGTGGTGCATTTCTTCTACGAGCCCTCCACGCGCACCAAGACCTCTTTTGAATTGGCGGCCAAGCGCCTCAGCGCGGACACGGTGTCACTCTCGGCCAGCACCAGCAGCCTGACCAAGGGCGAGACCCTGATCGACACCGCCCTGAACCTGCAGGCCATGGCCCCGGACCTGATCATCATGCGCCACTCCATGAGCGGCGCGCCCCATCTGTTGGCCCGGCACATCCCCTGCTCCATCATCAACGCCGGCGACGGCACCCACGAGCACCCCACCCAGGGCCTGCTGGACATGCTGACCATCCGCCAGGTCAAGGGCCGCTTGGATGGGCTAAAGGTATCCATCATCGGCGACATCTCCCATTCCCGCGTGGCCCGCTCCAACATCATCGGGCTGAATACCATGGGCGCGGACGTTAGCGTCTTCGGTCCCAACACCCTGCTGCCTCCCTTCGTGGAGAGCCTGGGAGTGCAAGTTGCCGGCTCCATGGAGGAGGCCATCGTAGATGCGGACGTGGTGATGATGCTCCGGGTGCAGCAAGAGCGCCTGGACGACGTGCTGTTTCCCTCTTTGCGCGAATACGCCCAGCGTTTCGGCCTGGGGGTCAAGCACCTCAAAAAGGCCAAGCCCGAGGTGACCGTGATGCATCCGGGCCCCATCAACCGGGGAGTGGAGATGTCGCCCGAGGTGGCTGACGGCCCCTGGTCGGTGATCCTGGACCAGGTGGCCAACGGCGTGGCGGTGCGCATGGCGCTCTTGTATCTTTTGATCGGACCGGAGTCCTCATGAGTGATTCGCGCGGCATACTGCTCAAGGGCGGGCGCCTGTTGTGTCCGGCCAGCGGCATTGACGAACTGGGCGATCTGCTCATCGCCGAGAGCAAGATCGCGGCCCTGGGCGGCGATTTGGAGCCCTTTGAGGCCGAGGTGATCGACTGCACCGGCCTGACCGTAGCTCCTGGGCTGATAGACCTGCACGTGCACCTCAGGGAACCGGGCCAGGAGTACAAGGAGACCATTGCCAGCGGCACCGCCGCCGCGGCCGCCGGGGGCTTCACCGCGGTGTGCTGCATGCCCAACACCAACCCGGTGAATGACTCGCGGGCGGTGACCGACTTTATCCTGGAGCGGGCCGCTGCCGCCGGCTCGGCCCGGGTCTACCCGGTGGGCGCCATCACGCCCGACCTGTCCGGCCAAGGCTTGAGCCAAATGGCCGAGTTGCAGGAAGCGGGCTGCGTGGCGGTGTCTGACGACGGCCGGCCGGTGAGCGACAGCCGGCTGCTCAGGCGGGCCATGGAATACGCCGCCGGCCTGGATCTGCCGGTGATCTGCCACAGTGAGGACTTGAGTCTAGCCGGCGGCGGGGTGATGCACGAGGGCCCCACCTCCACCCGTCTGGGGCTGGAGGGCATACCCGCGGCCTCGGAGGTCATCGCCGTGGAGCGGGATCTGAACC
>JANQFN010000015.1 GCA_028277825.1 Desulfarculaceae bacterium | reverse complement strand
CTCCAGCCAGGCCAGGGTGTGGTGGTTGAACTCATCGCTGCGCTGGGGATATTCCTCCCGGGCGTGGCCGCCGCGCGATTCCCGGCGCTCCAGCGCCGCGCTGGCCAGCGCCAGGGAGTTCATCAGCAGGTTTTCCAGCTCCCAGCGCTGCAACAGCTCCTGGTTCAGGCGCAGGCTGCGACTGGCCAGGGAGATGCGCCGGCTGCGCTCACTGATTTCCCTAAGCGTCTGCAAGGCCGAGGTCATGTCCTCCGCATTTCTAAACAGGCCCACCTGGCTGGTCATGGTCTCCTGTAGTGTCGCTCTGAGCTTGCCCACGCTCTCATCACCGCTGGCCTCTAAATAGCCCCCGAACTCCTCCAGGGTCTTCTGGCCGTCCCCGGCGGGCAGTTCCGGCGGCCTGCCCCCTAAGCTTTCAGCTATGCGCTCACCGGCGAACTGGCCCATGGTGATCAACTCCAGCAACGAGTTGGAGCCCAGGCGGTTGAAACCCTGAAAACTGGCCGAGGCGCACTCGCCCACCGCGTAGAGGCCCGGTATGGGTGTGTTCTCCCCGGCGCAGACCTCGGCGTGCTCGTTGGTGGGGATGCCGCCCATATGATAGTGCACGCTGGGCCGCACCGGACAGAGGTCCACCTTGGGATCGATGTTGACGAATTTTTTGAAGAAGCCGGTGACCTCGGGGATCTGCTGGTCGTGGATGCTATCGGGCAGGTGGGTCAGATCCAGCCAGACGTGCTCGATGCCGTGGTCCGGATTCAACGCCCCTCGGCCCTGGCGCACCTCGGTCTCGATGGCCCGGGCCACCAGGTCCCGGGGAGCCATCTCGCGCATCTTGGGGGCGTAGCCCGCCATGAAGGGCTCCCCCTCCCGGTTGCGCAGGATGCCGCCCACGGTGCGCAAGGTCTCGCTGGCCAGAATACCGGGACCCACGATGCCGGTGGGGTGAAACTGCACCGCCTCCGGGTCCATAACCGGCAGCCCGGCCTTGAGCGCCACGGCCAGGCCGTCGCCGGTGTTCTGGCGGCAGTTGGTGGTCACCTTGAACATCTGGCCGCTGCCGCCGGTGCACAGCACCGTGGCCTGGGCCGCCACCCGCACAAACTCGCCGCTCTTTTGCAAAAACAGCACCGCTCCCAGGCAGCGCCCCTGGTGCAGAATCAGCTCGGTGACCACCGCCTGATTCAGAAAATCGGCCCCGCCCCTGAGCGCCTCGCCCCAGCCGGTGTCGGTGATGCCCTTGCCGCTGCGGTCGGCCTCGAACACCGCCCTATGGGCCGGGCCCTGGCCGAAGCGCACCGTGTGCCCGCCAAAGGTGCGTTTGGCAAAGCGCCCCTTCTCGTCGCGGGAAAAGTGCATGCCGTGGTTTTCCAGCCACACCACCTGTTCCCAGCCGGCCTCCACGATCTTTTGGATCACGTTTTGGTCGGCCGAGCAGTCCGAGCCTTTCCAGGTGTCGAACATATGATAGATGGGGGCATCGTTGGAATCGGCCGGGTCCACCGCCGACAGGCCGCCCTGGGCGGTGGAGGTGTGGGATTTCTGGCAGTGGGCCACCTTGGTCACCGCGATCACCCGGCTTTGCGGCCGCCGGGCGAAGACTTCCGCCGCCACGCGCAGGCCCGCCCCGCCGGCGCCCACGATGAGGACGTCGCATTCCAGCGTGGAGCTTATCTTGAGCGGGCCGGCCATGGGGCCACCTTTCCGGGATCAGAGCGAGAACAACAAATCCAGGCCCAGTGCTGCGGCCAGGGCCATCAGGAGCCAGGCGGCGCTGAGCAAGGCCGCGCGGGCCGGGCCGGGGGCCATGTAATCCCGCAGCAACGAGGCCAGGCCGTAAGCCCCGTGATAACAGATGCACAGAACCAGGAGCATATCCACCAGCACAACCAGGGGGCTGTGCAAGCGGGCCAGCACCATGGCTGCGTCTTTGGCCATGGCCGGGTTGGTGTGCATGAACAAAAGGTGTGCGGGCAGCACCACCAGCAGAAACACCCCGCTGGCCCGCTGCAACAGCCACAGGCGGGAGTGCCCCGCGGGGGCCGCCTTTAGCCACAGACCTATTGCCAGAGTCAGCCCGGCGGCCAAGACCAGGAGCCAGTAGGCCAGGGCGGGCAATTGCTGGGAGGCCTCCAGCATGAGAAATGCCAGCAGGCCCAGGTACAGGACCAAGAGCCACCACATCCAGGCGTAGAGGGCGCGCAAGTTTCTGAAGCCGAACAGCTCGTAGATAATCAGGCGGCCGCCGTTGAGGGCGTGGAACATCACCGGCAGGGCCAACAGCCACTCCAGGAAACCAAACAGGCCGGAGCCGTAGGCCTCCATGGTGGCCTGGTAGGCGGCCGGGTCTTTAAGACCGCTCAGGGTGTAGAGGTGAAAAAACAGGTAGAGGGTTAACAGCAGGCCGCTGAGGCGCTGGGCCCAGGTGAGCAGAAAGGCCCGGCCTCTGGCCTGGGCGTAGGGGCCCACAACCGGAGCTTTTTCCAGGCCCGCTAAAATCCCGCTTGCCTGCTTGTGCAAAGCGACTCCTCACTGCGTTTGACCGCCGCCGGGCCGCCAGGGGCCGGCAGTCTGGTTAGTGACCGTAATTATATTCTTTGGGCCGGGCATGCAAGAGGTTTCGCGCCCAGAGCCCTGATTTCAAAAGGTTCCCAGGACTTATTCTTGTTTTCAAGCCATAAGTCCCGCCATTCGGTAAGTAATGAACAACCCCGCCGCAAGTGGCGGGGTATCAAGAGGAATATATCAGCTTTATAGCGTGGCAAGCCGCAGGCAATTAACCTGGATATTTCACGAAGGTTGGACGGCATTGGCGACGCGGGTAGCATTTATCGGTGTGTTATGAAAAAAACGTCTACGCTATCAGTGTACAGTTTGTACCCAAGCCCGGCACAGCCAGCCAAGCGCTGGCAAGGC
>JANQFN010000627.1 GCA_028277825.1 Desulfarculaceae bacterium | reverse complement strand
GGAGTGACCATGGCCGCCAAATGCACCACCACCTGGGGCCTATGGCGCGTAAACACCTCGCCCATTTCCGGGGAGCGGATGTCCAGGGACTCGTATATTACACCGCTCAGCCGCTTGCCGTCGGGCACCGGCCTGAGGTCCAGAGCCACGATCTTGCCGAGTTCCTTAGGGTCGGCGGCCAGGGCCTCCACCACTTGCTGGCCCAGATAGCCGCCGGCGCCGGTGATCAACACTGAGCGGGTGGGTGCGAATTCTTCGCTCACGCCGTGGCCTCCCGGGCCAGGGGCCGCCGCGACCAGAAGAAGGCCAGGGCCAAGCCGGCGATGATATGCCAGATGCCCCACCAGCCGGTGATGACGGCCATGCCCCCCAGGCCGCCGAAGAAGTCGAAGATCAGGATCAGGCCCAGAGCCGAGTTCTGGATGCCCACCTCGATGGCCACCGCCCGCACGTCCCGGGGGGGCAACCCCGCCGCCCGGCCGCTGAAGTAGCCCAGGGAGAGCGCCAGGGCGTTATGGATCGCCACCACTATGGCCACCAGGCCCACGTAGTTCATGAAGTGGGTCCAGTTGGCCGCCAGGGCGCCGCCCACCACCCCCATGAAGACCAAGACCGCGATCACCTTGAAGGTTTTGCGCACTTTGTCCACCAGACGGGGGAAGAAGCGCGAGACCGTCATGCCCAGAGCCATGGGGATGCCCAGGATCATCACGATGGTGGTGAACACCTCAAAGGGGTCCAGGCTGACCCTTTTCAAGATGGCGTCGGTGGCCGGGTTGAGGCTGCCCCAGACGGCCAGGTTCAAAGGAGTCATCACCACCGCCGCCGCGGTGGAGACCGCGGTCATGGACACCGATACCGCCGCGTTGCCCCCGGCCAGATAGGTCATCATGTTGCTCAGGTTGCCCCCGGGGCAGGAGGCCACCAGGATCATGCCCAGCTTGATGGAGGGCGCGATGGGCAGCAGCAGGGTCAAGGCAAAGGTGAAGGCGGGGAGCAGCACGAACTGGGCTCCCAGGCCGATGGCCGGGGCCTTGGGCGAGCGGATGATGCGGGTGAAGTCGGAAAATTTCATGTCCAGGGCGATGCCGAACATCATCAGGCCGATGACCGCGTTCAGGGCCAAGAGGCCGTCCTGGTTGAAGTTCAGCCGTACCGCGTCAACCACCGACGTGTCCATGTCACTTCCCCTTTGGTTCGGCGTGCATGGCCTTGAAATGCAGCAATCCCGGCGCCCACATGTGCTTCACCGGGTCCACCTCCAAATGGATCACCGCGCACTTATCCGCCTCCAAGGCCCGCTGCAGGGCGTGTTCCAGGCCCTCCGGGTCGGAAACCCGCTCTCCGAAGGCGCCCATGGCCCGGGCCAGGGCGGCGAAGTCGATCTCGCCCAGGTCGGTGCCGATGGTCTCCTCCGGGTCCAGGGACTTTTTGAGCATCATTTTCACCGGCCTGAGGCCGAAGCTCTGGTTCACCTTGACCATGCCCCAGGCCTGGTCGCAGCAGACGATGAACACCGGCTTCAGCTCGTGGCGCACCGCGGTCTCGATCTCCTGGGGATGGAAGCCCATGGCCCCGTCGCCGGTGATGCAATAGACCTGTTTGTCCGGCCGGGCCACGGCCGCGCCCAGGGCCTGGCCAATGCCGGCGCCCAGGTGCCCCATGTGGTGGGTGCCCAACTGGCAGCCCGGGACGGGCAGGCTGGTGAAGAAGTTGGCCCACACCGCGGTGTTGCCCCCGTCGAACACCACCACCGCGTCGTCGTCGAAAACCCGGCGTGCGATCACCCCGGCCTGGGCGCTCAGGTTGGGAACGCCTTTGTCCTCCAACTTCTCGTCCAGCTTGGCCCGGTCCTTGTCGCGCTCCTCGGCCAGTTTGTTGAGGGCATCCCGCCTGGCCTGGCGGGGCATGCTCTCCCGCTCGGACTGCAAACGCTCAATGAGCAGGTTCATGAACAGCTTTACGTCGCCCAGGATGGGCAGGTCGGCCGGACGGGTGCGGCCCAGGATGGCCTCGTCGATATCCACCTGGATGAACTTTTGCTGCTCCCAGGGGGCCCAGTAGGGCGGCTTGCCCCACCAGTCGGTCTCGCCCATTTCGCAGCCCAGGGCCAGCACCATGTCGGCCTGGTTGCGGAGCTGGTTCACCGCCTTTATGTGCACCATGGGCCAGACCAGGGGCGAGGTCTCGCTCAACACCCCCCGCGCACCCCAGGAGGTGGTCACCCCGGCGGAGAGCAGATTGGCCAACTCGGCCAGCTCCTCGTAGGCCTGGGCGTGTATGATGCCGCTGCCCGCCTGGATGATTGGCAGTTTCGCTCCAGCCAGCAGGGCCGCCGCGGCCTCCACCTGCTCCGGCGGCGGGGCCAGGGGCTGGCTGCGGCGGTACTGTCCGGGAGCCGGCGGCGTCATGGGCTTGCACTCGCCGTTGATCACGTCCTCGGGCACGTCCAGATGCACCACCCCGGGCCGCCCCGACCAGGCGGCGCGCAGCGCCTTGGCCAACAGCTCGGGGACGCGCCCGGCGCTAGGGGCGGTGGCCGAAAACTTGGCCATGGCCTTTATCACCCCCACCTGGTCGAAGCACTGGTAGGCCCCGCCCCGGTCGGGATAGGTGATCTGGTGGCGGCGGCTGGAGGTGATCAGAAGCACCCGGTTGCCTTCCACCTGCTCCACAGCCACGCCGGGGAGCATGTTGGCCACGCCGGGCCCGTTGGAGGCGATGCACACCCCCAGCTTGCCGCTGAGGCGGGCGTAGGCCCCGGCCATCTGGGCGGCCACCGACTCGTGGCGCGGGGTGATCAGCTCCAGGCCCCGGTCCACGCAGGACTTGACCATGGCGAAGTAGGTGCCGTCCACGATGCCAAAGAGTTTTTCCACGCCCTCAGCCTGGAGCATTTGGGCGATGATCTCGCCGCCGCTGGAATTGGCCATTTACAATCCTCCTGCTATTTCGCCGGCGCCCTTCAAGGGCCCGGCCTCAACACGCTGTGTATCAGCTCTATGGTGCGGCTCAAGTGCATATCCAGGGTCTTTTTGGTAAGGCGTCCCTTGATCTCCAGGTACTCGCGCAGGCGGATCTGGAAGTGGCGCGAAACCAAAGAGGCCATGAACACGATGTAGATGCTGTTGATCCAAAAGGCGGCCTGGGTGACCTCCAAGTCGGCCCGCACCGTTCCCGAGGCCATGCCTTCTTTGAGCAGCTTCTTTAAAAAGTCCGCGGTGTGTTTCTCCACCTGCAGCGATATCTTCTCTGCAAAGCCCTCCAGGCCGGCCGAGGAGACGTTGAGGTAGAGCATCAAATATTCCGGGTGGGCGCGCACAAAGGCGGCGCCCTGTCTGAAGATGTGTTCGATCTGCCGGTATACGTCCCAGGCCGGGTCCAGGCCGCCGTACACCGCTTGGCGCGAGAGCTCCAGGCCGTGGCGGCAGACGTAGAGGTACAGCTCCTCCTTGGAATCGAAGTAATTGTACAACGAGCCCTTGGCCACCCCGGCCCGGGCGGCCAGTTGGGCCATGTCGGCCTGGTGAAAGCCCTTTTGGGCGAACAGCTTGGCCGCCTCGCTGAGGACCTTGTCCCGCTTGGCCGCCTTGATCTTTTGCAGGGTTTTCTTGGGCACCCCCGCCTCCCCTAAACTGACTGGCTGGTCAGTCAGTATGTTAAGGAGAAGGCCCGGTGGATGTCAAGGGTTTTGTCCAAAGGTGGTTTGGTGCGGAGCTACACCCGCGAGGACCAAGAATAAGAGATTTGGGAGGAGAAAGAATTCGGTTTGCGGTGTGGAGCGAGTTAGGCAATCCTGGCTTATTGCCATAGGCTGGGATCCCGTTCCGGCTAGCCGCGCCCGTGGTTCAGGACAGCCGAGACCTTGGTTTCGCTTTCGGTGGCCTCCCGAATAAAGGTGGGGGTTGATTACAAGCTACGGCATGCACGGCAAGGCAACGCGACCGGCTTCTTTCCCTTGCCCGCTCTTTTCCTTGTAGGGGCGGGGTTTATCCCCGCCCGTTGGCGTTGGCAGGAATAAAGATGGGCGAGGATAAACCCCGCCCCTACAAGGAAAGAAAACGGCTTATTTGAAATTAGCCTGGCGCGCCGGTGAACAGGCTGGGCAACCGCTATGACACTTGGTTCAAACCCAACGAACCACCGGCGTCTTGCGCCCGGCCTGGCCCTGGTATTCTTCATCCGGCCAACCCAGGGCGATCACCGCGTAGACTTTTTCCGCGGGCGCCAGGCCCAGCCAGGCGGTGATGCCCTTGGAGCGCTGCAACACGCTGACCGCGTAACCCACCATGCAGCTGCCCAGGCCCAGGGCGTGGGCGCCCAACAACAGGTGCCCGCTGGCCAAGAGGGCGTCCTCGGCCGGACAGGAGGCGTCGGGCCCGGAGCCCACTACGATAACCGCCGGCGCGCCGTGGAACAAAAGGTCCTTGCCTTCCCGCTGCCATTCCTCCATACCCCGCTTGACCGACTCGTAGTGGTTGCGATAGTAGTCGGCCAACTCCGGCTTGCCCAGCAGCTTGAGCCCGCCCCGGAGCCAGGCCTTTTCAGCCATGGCGTTGAAGCGCTCCATGACCTGGCCGATCCGCTGGGCCAGTTCCAGCACCTTTTCCCGGTCGGCCAGCACCGTGAAGCTCCAGGCCTGGGCATTGGAGCCCGAGGGCGCGGTAATGGCGATCTTGACCAGATCACTTAGCAAGTCCTTGGGAACCGGCTCTTTTTTGTAGTTGCGCACCGAACGGCGGCTGGCCATCAGACGCACCAAATGGGCCGGCTCAGCCTGGCCAAAGGGCAGCCAGCGGGGATCGGGCTGGAAGCTGTTGAACTCGGCTTGTTCCGGGTCCAGGGAACCCACCCGCACCGCCTCGGCCGGGCACACCGCCTGGCAGTGGCCGCAGTTTAAGGACCGGTCGCCGCTGACCACGGCCAGATCGCCCTGCATGCTGATGGTCTGGCTGGGGCACACAAGCGCGCAGAGGCCGCAGCCGATGCACTTGTCCTGGTCGATGAC
>JANQFN010000625.1 GCA_028277825.1 Desulfarculaceae bacterium | reverse complement strand
GGCTCGCCTGAAATCAGGACCTCGCCCCGGCGGATGTCCAGGCGCTCTGTTTCGATGTTCAACTCCCCGGCCAGGGCGGTGAGGATCTGGGCCTTGGCGTCGGCGCCGGCGTCCTTGGCCGCGTGGCCGGCCATCAGGGTGGTGCGCGAGGAATAGGCCCCCAGGTCCACGCCAAAGTCGGTGCTGCCCGATTTCACCTCCACGTCCTCATAGGCGATGCCCAGGGCCTCGGCCACAAAGGCGGCCAGCATGGTGTCAGAGCCCTGGCCGATCTCGGCTGCCGCCGAATACACCGTGGCCCCGCCGCCGTCCTCCTGGATGCGTACGGTCACCGTGGCGTGATAGGTCTCGGAGCGATAGATGGGGTAGCCGGCGCCGGAGACAAAAAAGCCCGCCGCCATGCCGATGCCCTTGCCGGCGGGCAGCTTGCCTTTTTTGCCCTGCCAGTCCGAGCCGTCTCTGACCGCCTCGAGGCACTCCTTCATGCCCAGGCTGGACATGGCCAGGTCGTTGCAGCTCACGTCACCGGCCTGCATGATGTTCTTCAGGCGCAGCTCGATGGGGTCCATACCCAACTCCTCGGCGATCAGGTCCAGTTGCTGCTCGAACAGGGCGCGGGCGTGCACCCCGCCGTGGCCCCGCTGGGCCCCGCAGGCCGGCTTGTTGGTGTAGGTGCGAATGCCGTCGAACTTCATGTTGGGCAGGCGGTAGGGCGCGCCCAAAAGCGAGCCGGCGTAATACACCGTGGCGATGCCGAAGGAGGAGTAAGCCCCCCCGTCCATGACGCAGTTGTTGACCAGGGCCATGAGAGTGCCGTCTTTTTTCACGCCAGTGGTCATCTCATGATGGAAGCCGTGGCGGGCCCGGCCGTGCAAAAACACCTGCTCCCGGGTGTAGAGCATCTTCACCGGCTTGCCGGTCTCTTTGGCCAGAAACGAGGCGCAGATGTCCAGGGGCGTGGCCTCGCTCTTGGGCCCGAAGCCGCCGCCCACGTAGGGCTTGACCACCTTGACCTTGGATACCGGCAGGCCGGTGACCATGGCCAGGGTGCGCTGCACGTAGTGGGGCACCTGGGTGGCGCTGTACAGGGTCAGGCGGCCCTCCGGGTCGAAGATAGCGATGGCCCCGTGGGGCTCGATGAAGCCGCCGTCCTGGCGCTTGCTCTGGATGCGGTCAGTGCGCAGGTAGTCGCACTGGGCCAGGGCCGCCGCCACGTCGCCGAACTCCTGGTGCACCTCGGCGCAGATGTTATTGGCAAAGCCCTCGTGCAGCCAGGGGGCGCCCTCGGCCAGGGCCTCCTGGGGGGTGAACACCGCGGGCAGGGGCTCGTAGTCCACCTGGATCAGCTCCAGGGCCTCCAGCGCGGTCTCCAAGTCCACCGCCGCCACCGCCGCCACCTCGTCGCCCACGTAGCGCACCTTGTCGATGGCGAAGATGTTTTCGTCGTAACGGGCCGGGGAGACCCCGTATTTGGTGTCGGGTACCTCCGCCGCGGTTATCACCGCCTTGACTCCATTGAGCGCCCGGGCCTGGGAGGCGTCCACGTTTAAGACCTTGGCATGGGCATGGGGGCTCTGCAGAATGGCGCCGTGCAGCATGCCGGGGAATGACATGTCATCCACGAACTGGGCCTGGCCCAGGGCCTTGGCCGCGGCGTCCTTACGGGGATAGCGCTTGCCCAGGACGTCGAAGTCCTTACTCATGAGGCGCCTCCCTTCATCTTCCCGGCGGCGTCAGACACCGCCTCCACGATCTTTTGGTAGCCGGTGCAGCGGCACAGATTGCCGCTTAAGCCCAAGCGTATCTCTTCCTCGCTGGGCGCGGGGTTTTGCTCCAACAGAGCCTTGGCTGAAAGGATCATGCCCGGCGTGCAGAAGCCGCACTGGATGGCGCCCTTGTCCACGAAGGACTGCTGGATGGGGTGCAGTTGGTTGCCCTGGGCCAGGCCCTCTATGGTCAATATCTCGCTGCCCGCGGCCTGGGCGGCCAGCACCAGGCAGGAGTTGACCGTCTCACCGTCCATGATCACCGTGCAGCAGCCGCAGTCGCCGATGCCGCAGCCGTGCTTGGTGCCGGTGAGCCCCAGGTCCTCCCTGAGCATCTGGGTCAGGGTGCGATTGGGGTCCACCAAAAGCTCGTGGGCCACGCCGTTGACGCTCAGGGATATATGCCGCTTTTTCATGATGCCGCTCCCCTGGCTTCTGCCCAGGACTGCATCAGGCAGCGCCGGGTCAACACCGCCACCACCTCGCACTTGAACTCGTGGCAGGTGCGCGGCGAGGCGTCGGCCACCGCCGCCTCCCCGGCGGTGGCGAACAGCTCCTCCCCGGCCTTTTGGCCCAGCAGGACCTCCTCGGCTTTTGGCGAGAGCAGGGCCCGGGGCCCCACCGCGCCCAGGGCCACCTTGGCGCGTGCGATGGTCTCGCCGTCCCCGGCCAGGGTTAGGCTGGTGGCCGCGCTCACCCGGGCGATCTCCATGGCCCGCCTGACCCCCAGCTTCATGAAGGCGTTGCCGCTCATGGGTGGAAGGGCGTCCAGCATGATCCCGCTGAGCATCTCACCGGGCTCCATCACGGTCTTGCCTCCGCCCAGCAAAAAGTCATCCAAGCTCACCTGCCGGGCGCCACGGCTGCTTTGCACCACCAGGGTGGCGCCGTACACCAAAAGGGGCGGGATCAGGTCCCCGGCCGCCCGGGCTGAGCAGAGATTGCCGCCCAGGGTGGCCCGGTTTCTGATCTGGGGCGAGCCCAGGGTGGCCGCGGCCTGGGCCAGGGCGCTCAGGCCAGCCAGGGCCCGGGGCCTGGAGGCCAGCAGCGAGGCGGTCACTCCCGGGCCGATTTCCACCGAGCCACCCGCCGAATCCAAATCCTTTAGTTCAGCCAGCCGATCCACCGCCACCAGGTGCTCCGCCGAAGCGTCGCCGGTCTTCAAGTCCACCAGCAAATCGGTGCCCCCGGCCAAAACCCGGGCGCCGGGACCCAGATCGCCCAGAACCTCGAGCGCCTCGGAAAGGTCCCGGGGTTGGTGATACTCGAATCGGGGTAATAGCATTGCTGCCTGCTCCACGGTTTTTCAGGCTAGGCCCCCGACCAACGCTGGAAGAGATCGTGCTCGATGCCCAACTGGTCCAGGGCCTTGCCGATGCTCTGGTGGATGACGTCCATTAGGCTCTTGGGCTGGTGATAGAAAGCCGGCACCGGGGGCAGGATCACCGCGCCCAGGTCCGCCGCCCGGGCCATCAGCTCCAGGTGGCCCTTGTGCAGCGGAGTCTCGCGCACCATCAGGACCAGGGGCCGCTTTTCCTTGAGCTGCACATCCGCCGCCCGGATCAGCAGGTTGTAATTGAAAGAATTGGCTATGGCAGAGAGGGTCTTGATGGTGCAGGGGGCCACGATCATGCCCCGGGTGGCGAATGAGCCGCTGGCCACCGCCGCGCCTATGTCCTCCACCTCATAGACCACCGAGGCCATGGCGCGCACTTCTTCCGGCGAATAATCCGTCTCGATGGACAGGTTGCGCTCCCCGGATTGGCTCATGACCAGATGGGCGGGGTGCCCCAGCTCCTTTAGCACCTTGAGCAACTCCACGCCGTAGATCACTCCGCTGGCTCCGGATATGCCTACAATCAATGGCAACGACATATTATTCTCCTTCAACTTTTTTCAAACGTTCTTTCAAAAGCAGCACCAACTCCCGGCTGTTTTCAAGCACCACGGGGATGGCCTCCGCCTCCAGGTCGTCCCAGTGGATGCCGGCGGTGACCACCACCCGGGTCTCCAGGGCCGCGGCCAGTTCCTCGGCCGCCTCCTTGGCCAGGAGTTCCTCCTTGTGTCCCACGTAGGCGAACACCGAGGCGGTGGCGCTGGTCACTTGTGGGTCGGCCAGGCTGGGCCGGGGCGTGGCCATGGCCACCGCCCCGATGTGCGGCGCCTCGCCGCCCCAGATGTAGACCAACAGATCCGGGCCCAGCCACACCGCCTCGGCCGAGATGTTGTGGTGCGCCCCGCTGCTGGTCACAGCGATTTTTTGCAGATCATCCGTCATGAATCAGGCCAAGCTTCCTTGGGGCCCGGCGCGCCGGGCCCTGCTCATGAGGCAATATCACGATTGTAGCCTTTAACTAAGCGCTTGGTAAGGTGTTTTTGACTGCGGCGGTAAAGGAGCCGGCCCAGCGGCCCTCCCACAGCAATTCCCCTCCCCATGCATCCCGTTTTGTGGCAGGATGGCTTACCGGAAAACCGCACAGCCCCATTGGGCCTTGCACAGAGCACCTACCACGAGACAAAAAAACCATGAGCATTCTCCTGGGCGCCATAGGCGACGATTTCACCGGCTCCACCGACCTGGCCCTGACCCTGGGCAAGGCGGGCATGAGGCCGGTGCAGTATCTGGGGGTGCCCTCAAGTGGTGATACACCACCGGAGGCCCGCGCCGCAGTGGTGGCGCTCAAAAGCCGCACCATACCTGCCGAAGAAGCGGTGGCCCATTCCCTGGCCGCCTGCGACTGGCTGCTGTCCCAAGGGGCCAAACAGATATTTTTCAAATACTGCTCCACCTTTGACTCCACCGAGGAGGGCAACATCGGCCCGGTGGCCGCGGCGCTACTCAGGCACTTGGGCGGCGAACAGACCATCTTCTGCCCGGCGTTCCCCACCAACGCCCGCACCGTTTTTCAGGGGCACCTGTTCGTGGGTGCCGAACTGCTCTCCGAGTCGGGCATGCGCCACCACCCCCTGACTCCCATGACCGACGCCAACCTGGTGCGCTTTCTTAGCAAACAGTTGCCAGAAGGCGAGGCGGCCGGGCTGGTGCCCTACCGGTCGGTGGCGCGGGGGCCGGCGGCCATCGCCGAGGCCTTGGACGATCTGGAAGAGCACCAGGTCAAGTTCGCGGTGGTGGACGCGGTGAGCGACCAGAACCTGCTGGACATCGGCCAGGCCTGCGCCGGCTTCAAGCTGATCACCGGCGGCTCGGGGGTGGCCATGGGCCTGCCGGCCAACTTCCGGCGCAAGGGCCTTTTGCCGGTGGAGGACGGCCTGAGCCAAATGCCCGCCCTGGAGGGCGGGGCGGTGGTCCTGGCCGGGAGCTGCTCGGTGGCCACCCGCGGCCAGATCGATTACATGGCCCAGCACTCTCCCAGCCTGAAGCTGGACCCCCTGGCTCTGGCCGGGGGCGGGCAGACCGCGGCCGATGCCGCCGCCTGGGCCCGGGAAAACCTGGCCCAGGGGCCGGTGTTGATCTATTCCTCCGAGGACCCGGACGAAGTGAGCCGGGTGCAACAGGAGCTGGGCCGGGAGCGGGCCGGCCAACTGGTGGAGCGCTGCTTCGCCGACATTGCGGTGCTTCTAAAAGAAGCGGGGCTCAAAAAATTTGTGGTGGCCGGCGGCGAAACCAGCGGCGCGGTGCTGGCCGCCCTGGGGGTGGAGGCCCTGGCCATCGGCCCGGAGATCGACCCGGGGGTGCCCTGGACCAGCAGCACCGGCCCGAACCAGCTCTGCCTGGCTTTGAAGTCGGGCAACTTCGGGGGGCCAAATTTCTTCCTCAAGGCCCTGGAGATGCTGCCATGAGCCAGGACGCCCTGCGCCAAGAGATGGTCATGCACGGCAAGTCCTTGTTTGAGCGGGGCTACACCGCCGGCGGCTCGGGCAACATCAGCGTGAAGACCGCCGACGGCGGCATGCTTATGACCCCCACCAACTCTTGTCTGGGCAGGTTGGAACCGGAGGCCATCACCCGGCTGGACGGAAAGGGCAACCACCTGGCCGGGGGCAAACCCTCCAAGGAGAGCGTGTTGCACCGCGCGGTGTATCAGGCCCGGCCCGAGACCGGGGCGGTGGTGCACCTGCACAGCCCCCACGCGGTAGCGGTCTCCTGCCTCAAGGGCCTGGACCCGGCCAACGTCTTGCCGCCGATTACACCCTATTTTGTGATGCGCATCGGTCACCTGGCCCTGGCGCCCTACTTCCCGCCCGGGGACGAGGCCATGGCCCAGGCGGTGGGGGAATTGGCCTGTGATTACCACGCGGTGCTGTTGGCCCACCATGGGGTGGTGGTGGCGGGAAAAGACCTCACCAATGCGGTGTACGCCGCCGAGGAACTGGAGGAAACCGCGCGGTTGTTTTTGCTGCTGGAGGGCCGAGATTATAAGACCCTGAGCCCGGAGCAGGTCCAAGAACTAAAGAACCGGTTTGGAGACTAGCCCTCGTTGACCTCCTTGGCCAACTGCCGCGAGCGCAGGAAGTATAAATCGCGCTTACGCACCGCCTCGGCGGCGTCCTCCGGGCTGTAGGTATAAAAGCCCTTGCCGCTCTGCACCCCCAGGTGACCGGCCTCGGCCAGTTCCTTTAGCTGGGCCGGGGCCTCTTTGTTGTCGGCCAGGAAGGGGAATAGATAGTTGGACACCCGATTCCAGGTGTCCAGGTTGCCCAGGTCGGCGGTCTCGATGGGCCCGATGAAGGCCCAGCGGAAGCCCAGGGCGCTCTTCACCGCCCGGTCCACGTCTTCGGGCGAGGCGATGCCCTGCTCCACGATGTGTATGGCCTCCCGGAACAGGGCCAGCTGCATGCGGTTGCCCACGAATCCCGGGGCCTCTTTGTTGACCATGATCGGCACCCGGTCGGCCGCCTCAGCCAGCTCATAGACCAGACGGGCGGTTTCTTCGGAGGTCTTCTCGCCCTTGATCACCTCTACCAGGGGCACGAACTCCGGCGGGTTCCACCAGTGCATACCGCAGACCAGCTCGGGCCGGATGCAGTCCCGGGCGATCTCGGTCACATACAGGGCCGAGGTGTTGCTGGCCAGGATGGTGTCCGGCGCCACCTCGTCTTCCATCTCGGCGAAGACCCTCTGCTTCAAGGCCAGGTCCTCAGGTATAGCCTCCAGGACGAATTGCACTCCCTCCAGGGCCTGGGCCCGGTCTGTGTAGGTGGAGATCAGACTGGGCATGGACTCGGCCTGTTCGGGGGTGATCAAACCCTCGGCCAGGTACATGGCGATAACTTTTTTGATACGATCCATGCCGACGGCCAACTGGTCGGCGCTCACGTCGAACAAGCGAGTCTCCAGGCCGGCCCGGGCGAAACACACGCCAAAACCAGCGCCCATGGTGCCAGCGCCGATGATAGCTATTTTCTTTATATCATTAACTTTCATTGCGCATCCCCTCGCGGTGGCATGGTTGGAAAACCGGTCCCGCAGCCAATGAAAACGGCCTTGACCCCCTGGTGGAACGGGGCGGTTTTGGGGTTGTTATAGCACGTTTTGGGAAATTGTCCGATTATTATATCATCAGAACCTCTTGACGGCGGACCCCTTTTCGCTCTAGGACTAAAGTGAAATTCCCGCAAAGCTCCCCGGCCGCCCGCAGAGGCCGCTCAGGCTCAAAAAAAAACAATGGAGGCGTAACATGTATTGGCGCAGTAAGGATATCCTAACCCGTCCCGAGTGGTCCATGATCCGGGCCCTGTACAAGTCCATGGGCTACACTGACGAGGACTTGTCCAAACCCCTGATCGGCATCTCCAACTCCTGGAACACGGTGGTGCCCGGGCACTACAACCTGCGTCAGGTGTCGGACTACGTGCGCCAGGGCATCTTCCAGGCCGGGGGCACCCCGGTGGAGTTCGGCGGCATCGCCGCCTGCGACGGCATCGCCAACGGCCACGCCGGCATGAAGTATATCCTGCCCACCCGCGATCTGATCGCCAATGACATCGAGATGATGGTGGAGGCCCACCGTTTGGACGCCATCGTGCTCCTGGGCTCCTGCGACAAGATCGTGCCCGGCATGATGATGGCCGCCGCCCGTCTGGATATCCCGGCCATCGTGGTGGTGGGCGGACCCATGGAGGGCGGCTGCGTCTTCGACGGCCGCGCCTCGGACATCACCTCCCTCACCGAGGGCCTGGGCATGCTCAAGGCGGGCAAGATCAGCGAAGAAGCCTACGCTGAGTTGGAAGACAACGCCGGGCCGTCCTGCGGCTCCTGTTCTTTCTTGGGCACCGCTAACACCATGTGCTGCCTGGCCGAGGCCCTGGGCCTGGCCCTGCCCCACTCGGGCACCATCCCCGCCACCCACGCCGCCCGCTTCCGCTCGGCCCAGGAATCTGGCCGCCGCATCGTGGAAATGGTGCACAAGGGCCCCAGCGCCCGCCAGGTGGTGACCCAACAGGCCCTGGAGAACGCGGTGCGGGTCAACTCGGCCATCGGCGGCTCCACCAACGCCGCCCTGCATTTGCCGGCCATCGCCTATGAGGCCGACGCCGACCTGAACATGGAGCGCTTCGAGGAACTCAGCTCCTCCACGCCGCACGTGGCCAAGATGAACCCGGCCGCGCCTTTGAACGTGCCCGACTTCCACGCCGCCGGCGGGGTGCCCGCGGTGATGAAGGCCATCCTGCCCCTTTTGCACGCCGACGCTCTGACCGTGAGCGGCAAGACCGTGGCCGACAACGTGGCGGGCGCGCCGGAACCCGAGGGCTCCATCATCCGGCCCCTGGACGACCCCTGGAGCCAGGAGGGCGGCATCGCCATCATGGGCGGCAACCTGGCCCCGGAGAGCGCCATCACCAAGCCGGCAGCGATCAAGCCGGAGATGCACGTCTTCAGCGGCAAGGCCCGCTGCTTCGATTCGGAGGAGGAGGCCAACCAGGCCATCCTGGACGGGGTGGTTGCAGAGGGCGATGTGCTGGTGGTGCGCTACGAGGGGCCCAAGGGCGGGCCGGGCATGCGCGAGATGTACAAGGCCATGAAGCTCCTCTACGGTCGCGGCCTGGCGCTCAAGACCGCCCTGGTCACCGACGGGCGTTTTTCCGGCACCAACAGCGGTTGCTTCGTGGGGCACATCTCGCCCGAGGCCGCCGAGGGCGGACCCTTGGCGGTGGTCCAAGATGGCGATGAGATCACCGTGGACGTGCCCGCGCGCAAGTTGGAGCTGCATGTATCCGATGAGGAGATACAAAAGCGGCTGGAGGCCTGGACCCGGCCCAAGCCCAACATCACCCGGGGTTATTTGTCGCTGTACGCCAAGCTGGCCACTTCCGCGGCCGAGGGCGCGGTCATCCCCCACAAGTACGAAGAATAGCCAAAGGTCGTTCGCAGACAAAAAAGCGCCGGCCGTCCCATTCAGGGCGGCCGGCGCTTTTTAGACAAAGTTAAAAAAGGAGCGCTCTAAAGCGACTCCTCCAGGATCTCCACGATGTCCTCCACTGAGAGATTGCGGCAGGTGTTGTCCAAAAGCCGCCGGTTGGCATAGGCCCCCTCGGCCCATTCCGGGAAGCGGGCCCGGTCGGCCCCCACCTCGCTCAGGGTGGTGGGGCAGCCCACACTTTCGGAAAGCATCACCATGGCGTCCACCGCCGCCTCTGAGGCCTCCCAGGGGTCCAGGCCATTGGTGTCCACCCCAAAGGCCTCGGCCACCGCCTTGAACTTCTTGGGTTGGGCCACCGATAAGGAGCGCATGGTGGCCTCCATGATCACGGTCAGGGCCGGGCCGTGGGTCAGGCCCAGCTCCACTCCGATGGGGAAGGACAAAGCGTGCATCACCCCCACGCCGGAGTTGTTCAGGGTGATGCCGGCCAAGAGGCTGGCCAGGGAGACGTTGTAGCGCGCTTCCAGATTGGCCCCATCGGCATAGGCCGGCCCCAGGTTGTGGGCGATGCGCTCGATGGCGTCCACGGACATGTTCTCGGTGATGGGGTTGGAGCCCTTGGCCAGGTAGGACTCCAGGGCATGGATGAAAGCGTCCATGCCGGTGTCGGCGGTCACTTTGGAGGGCATGGTCACAGTCAACCCCGGGTCCACGATGGCCACATCCGCCAGAATGTTCCAGGCGCTGATCACCTTTTTGGTGCCCGCCTCCTTGTCGGCGAACACCGAGATGCGCGTGGCCTCGGCGCCGGTGCCGGCGGTGGTGGTGACCAAAATCGAGGGCCTGCCCCGCTGGGGCACCATGTCGATGCCCCAGTAGTCCTCTAGCTTGCCTTCATTGACCATCAGGGCGGCAACCATCTTGGTCAGGTCCATGGAACTGCCCCCGCCCACTCCCACGAAGACCTCGAAGTCGCCTTCCTTGGCTACCTTGAGGGCTTCGTAGAAATTGGGGATGGTGGGCTCCTCCTCCACCTGGTCGAAATGAGCGTAGTCCAGCTTTTGTTCTTTGAGGGAATCAAAGATCGGGTCCATGGTTCCGCTGGCCGCCACATTGGGCCCGGAGAGAACCAGGACCCGACCGGCCCCCAGCCGCTTGGCCTCCGGCCCCACCTCGCCGGCGGTGCCGAAACCGAAATGAACCCACTGGGGAGTGCGAAACTTCAGTGTCTTTAACATGACCTTACCTTTTGCCTGATAATAGTAGAGCAAATCGCCGTGGCCCCCCAAAGAAGCCGTTGGCGCCAGATTATGCTTTTTTTGACAGACGAGGTTGATGTTAGCATAGGCTTGACCGGCCTGCCAAGGCTCCGGTTTTTTAGCTGAAAAACCGAGGTAATACTATGCATTGCATATTATGTTCATTACCCGGGAAAGCGCTTGACCTGGGTATTGAACAAATGATATGACTAACATAGATATTTGTAAGATTCTGTGAGATTTAGACAAGCCGGCCCCAGATCGGACACTGGCGACCGGCGGCATCAGCGTGAGCGGCCAAGCGATAGGCCGGTAAGCGCCGTTGTCTTTGGGCGAACAAATGATACGGGGGCACCCGGAGTGGAGTATGGACCGGGCATAAGCCGGGGCCATTGAAAAAAGCCAAGAAATCTCAAAACGAGGGAGGTACGATGGGCAAATTTAAAAAGACCATAGGACTGATCGTGGCCCTGACGGCCGTGGTCGGCTTCACCGCGGGCGCCGCCATGGCCGCCGACACGGTGAAGATCGGCATTATGTACTCCATGACCGGACCCGGCTCGGTGCTGGGGCCCAAGCAGGCCGAAGTGGCCAAGATGGCCTATGAGGAGGCCAATGCCGCCGGCGGTGTCAACATCGGCGGCAAGAAGGTAAAGATCGAGATCATCCAGCGCGATGACGAGACCAAGCCCGGCGTGGCCATCCGCCGCGCCACCGAGTTGGTCAAGGGCGAGGGCGTCAAGATCATCCAGGGCGGCACCTTCGCCCACATCTCCCTGGCGCTCAACGGCGAGGCCAAGAAGAACAAGAACTTCTTGATGACCACCAACGGCGTTCCCGATGAGTTCTTCCTCAAGAAGAAGAAAGCTCCCTACTCCATGGCCATCCTGGGCGACAACGGCATGGTGGGCCGTGGTGCGGCCGGCTACGTGGTCAACAAGATGAAGGCCAAGCGCATCGTGTTCTTCATGCCCGACTACGCCTACGGCAAGTACGCTTGGGCCGGCGCCGAATCGGTGCTCAAGAACGCCCCCGGCGTGCAGTACAAGGTGGTCTGGTCGCCGGTGGGCTCGGCCGACATGACCCCCTACCTGATCAAGTGCATGGAGTTCAAGCCCGACGTGATCTGCTTCGGCCAGTGGGGCAACGACATGATCACCGCTCTGAAGCAGGCGGGCGAGATGGGCCTGGGCAAGAAGACCAAGCTGTTCTCCAACTGGATCATCACCCTGGTGGCCAAGGGCGTGCCCATCGAGGTCATCTCCGGTCTGCAGTGCCAGATCTGGTGGTACCACGACATGAAGGGCTTCTTTGACAAGGAAGTGGTCAAGCTCTCAGCCGCCTTCACCAAGAAGTACAAGGCCAAGTTCAACATGCCTCCGGACCCCTACGTCATGATCGCCTACTACGGCGCCAAGGAGGTCATCCGGGCCATCAACACCGCCCAGAGCGCGGAGCCGGCCAAGATGTACGCCGCCCTCATGAAGAACCCCAACTTCATGACCGCCAAGGGCCCCGCCCAATGGCGCATCGACGGCAGGCCGCAGTACAAGTACAATTCCTGGATCATCCAGGGCCTGACCAAGGCCGAACGCAAGGACAAGTGGGACTGGGGTAAGATCATCGATGTCTATGAAGGCATGATCTTCCTGCCCGCCACCAAGGACTTGGGTTGGTAGCCAGCAACCTTTCCGGGAGCCGGCGGCCGCCGGCTCCCGGAATTTTCAACTTGGGTCAGAGCTCAAACCAGTCAATTTGGCAGAAAACGAGACCAGGCGCATGTCCGAGATGATATCCACCAGCGGCCTGACCAAGAAGTTCAAGGAACTGGTCGCGGTCAACCAGGTCAACTTCCGGGTGGCCGAAGGCCAGGTGGCCGGAGTCATCGGCCCCAACGGCTCGGGCAAGACCACCCTGTTCAACCTGCTTTCGGGCTATTTCCCGCCCAGCGAGGGCCAGGTGACTTTTCAAGGCGAGGACGTGACCGGCCAACCGCCCGAGGCCCGGGTGGCCATGGGCATGGCCCGTACCTTTCAGCTGGTCTCGGTTTTCGACCACCTCACGGTGTGGGAAAACCTGGTCCTGTCCAACGTGCGTTTTAGGCACAACGGCTCCTGGTTGACCAACTTCTTTTTTAAAAACGCCCGCAAAAAAGCCATATTGGAATATTGTCAGGAATCCCTGGACACGGTTGCCCTCTCCGACCAGGCCGGCACCGTGACCTCGGAGCTGTCCTACGGCGACAAACGCATGCTGGAGATCGCCATCGCCCTGTCGCTCAAGCCCAAGCTGCTCCTTTTGGACGAGCCCCTGGCGGGATTGAGCGATCACGAGATCGGTGAGGTCATCGAACTTTTACAGAAAGTCAAAAGCGATTTCACTCTGGTAATAATTGAACACAAGATTTCCAAGATCATGGATCTGGTGGAGAGCCTTTCGGTGATGAACGAGGGCGCCATCATCTGCGAGGGGGAGCCCGACGAAGTCCTTAGCAACACCGACGTCAGGGAGTGCTACTGGGGAAGGGAAGACTGCTAGTGTTGGAAGTCAACTCCATTGACGTTTCCTACGGGCACGCCAAGGTTCTACATGACGTCTCCATACGCTTGAACCAGGGCGAGATGGTCTTCATCGTGGGCCGCAACGGCGCCGGCAAGACCACCCTGCTCAGGACCATCGCCGGCTTTATGACCCCCACCGGCGGCGATATCACCTTCGAGGGCCAGCCCATCGCGGGCATGGCCGCGGAAAAGGTGGCCCGGCGGGGGGTGCGCTTCGTAGCCCAGGACAAAAAAGTCTTCTCCGACCTGACGGTCAAGGGCAACCTGGAGCTGGCCGCCCATGCCTCGGGGGAGCCCCTGGAGCGGGCCACCGAGCGGCTCCTGAAGATCTATCCCCAGTTCGAGAAGTTTTTGGACAACAAGGCCGGCGGGCTCTCCGGCGGCCAGCGGGAGATCCTTTTGATCGGTCGCGCCCTGGTGGGTGAGCCCCAATGCCTGTTGATCGACGAGCCCACCGAGGGCTTGGCGGCTATCGTCATCGAGGACATCTTCCGCATCTTAAACGAGATGAAGGAAAAGGTCTCGGGCATCATCGTGGAGCAGAATCTGTCGGTGGTGGCCCGCCTGGCCGACCGCATCTACATCATGAAGGAAGGCAAAATCGAACGGGAAGTGGTTAACCCGGCCGAGATATCCGACGCGGCCGAATTGGAATGCTACCTCTAGCCAAATTATTTCATGAAGCCGGACGTTTGACCTTCATGAAATAACCTGGCTTAAGCTCGGTTTTGCACTAAATAGAGAGGCCCTCTTTTGAACCTAAGCGTCACCCAAAGCGTTTTCCCCGTGGGTCCGGCCAACCGGCTCCTGGTCTTCCGGGACATGGCCATAATCGCCGCTTCTTTTTTGGTGATGGCCATCTTTTTGCCCATGTACTGGCTGACCGACTTCGCCATCTTCTGTATCCTGGTCTTGTCTTTCGACCTGTTGTACGGCTACATGGGCCACCTGAGCTTCGGCCACATGCTCTACTTCGGGGCCGGGGGCTACGCCGCTTCATTGACCCTGTTGCACCTGGCGCCCAACCCCTTTTTGGCCATCGCGGTGGGGGTGGTCTCCGGGGCGCTGTTGGCGGCGATCGTGGGTTTCGTGGTGGTGCGCACCGAAGGCGCCGCCTTCGCCCTGGTCAACCTGGCCTTCAACCAGATCGGCTTCTGGCTGGTGCTCTCGGGCCTGCAGGACTACACCCACGGTGAGGACGGCCTGCCCAGTACGGTGGAGGCCATCGGCTTTTTGGACTTCTATGACACCCCGGTGGCCTTCGGCTTCATGCTCATCTGCCTGATCCTGGTGTTTTGGCTGCTCAAGTCCCTGGTCTCTTCGCCGTTCGGCATCATGATCAAATCCATCAAGGAGAACGAGGACCGGGTCAAGTTTTTGGGCTACAACACGCTCAGATACAAGTGGCTCACCTTCGTGATCGCCGGCACCGTGGCTGCCTTTGCCGGTGTCCTCTACGCCCTGGTCAAGGGCTTCGTGGCCCCGGGCGACGTAAGCCCCCTGGAAAACACGCGCATCATCTTTTCGGTCCTGATCGGCGGGGCGGGCAATCTCTACGGCGCCATTGTGGGCGCGGTGGCCTTCGAGCTGATCACCAACCTGTTGGCCACCACCATCGCCCGCTGGGAGATGATCTTGGGCCTGATGCTGTTGGGCCTGGTCTTCTGGTTCAGGAAGGGCATCACCGGCTACACCTACGAGCTGTTTCTCAAAATGGGGCGCCGGGCGCCGGCGGCGGATTGAGTTAGAAACATGATAGACACTCTCCTATACGGCGTGACCATCGGGGCGATCCTCTACATCTTCTCCATCGGTCTGTCCATCACCTTCGGCACCATGCAGATCGTCAACTTCGCCCACGGCATGGTCTACTCCCTGGGTGTGTATCTGTTCATCACTTTCCTGCCCTGGGTGGCCGGCATCTTCCCCCTGGCCATGGCCCTGGCGGTGGCGGCGATGCTGCCCATCGCCTACCTGGTGGAGCGCTTCATCATCCGCCGGCTCTACGGCGAGAGCCTGGACTACGCTATCATCGCCACCTACGCGGTGCTGTTAATCGGCGCCGACGTGATCAAGTACATCTGGGGCACCGAGCCCCAGCCTGTGAGCGACCCCATCGGAATACCCTTGGTGATCTTCGGGGTAGTGATCCAGCTCTATAGGGTGGTAGTGTTTTTGAGCGCCATCGTCTTGTTCATCGGCCTGAAGATATTTTTCACCCGTAACGTCATCGGCAAGGTGGTGATCGCCGCCTTGGAGGACCGCGACGGGGTGCGCGCCCTGGGCCTGGACGTCAACAAATACTTCTCCATCGCCTTTATAATAGGCTCGGGCCTGGCGGTGCTGGGCGGGGTGCTGTATTCGCCCATCACCACCAGCGAACCCTACATGGGCTTCCACATCCTGCTGTTGGCCTTCGCGGTGGTGATCGTGGGCGGCATGGGCAATCTCACCGGCACCTTTTTCTCGGCCTTCGCTTTGGGGATGGTGATCGCCATCACCGGGCGCTTATACTCCTCGGCGGCCGACACCATGGTGTTCGTGGTGATGGCCCTGGTGCTTTTGAAAGACCCCATCTTCAACTTCTTCCGCAAGCTGGTGGGCAAACCGGCCATCTCTTGAGGCAGGATATGATTCAGGGCGTGGGACATATCGGCATCTTCGTGGAGGACATCGAGACCTCCCTGGAGGGCATCTGCCGCCTTTTGGGGGCACAGGTGCCGCCGGTGAAAGACAACCAGGACTGGCAGATGAAGGTGGCCCTGGTGGAGGCCGGGCCGGTGCAGTTGGAGCTGGTGGAGGACTACGGCAAGACCAGTTGGATCGCCGACCTGGTCAAAGAGCGGGGCACCCACATCCACCACTTCTGCCTGATCTCCGATGACTTGGATAAAGATATAGCCACTCTGGAGGCAAGGGGCGTGAAGATGAAGATGGAAGCGCCCATTGTAGGCCTGAGAGGCAAGCGGATTATTTTTAGCGAACCGGAAACCAACGGCGGGATACCGGTTGAGCTCTCCGAACCCTAAAGGGAGGGGCAAGCTATGAAGGGCGTATGCAATAAAGTTTTGAAGGTTGACTTGAGCCAGGGCACCTGCACTCCGGAGGAAGTGCCGGATCAGGTATATGAATACTTCCTGGGCGGGGCGGGGCTGGCCGCCTACTACCTGTGGAAGGAATCCCCAGTCGGCACCACCGCCTTTGACCCGGCCAACCGGTTGACCTTCGCCGCCGGCCCCTTGAACGGGGCGGCCCAGTCCGGGGCGGGCAAATGGTCCGCCGGCGCCATCAGCCCGGCCTTCAACCTCAACTCCGACTCGGCGGCCACCGGCAGCTTCGGCATCGCCCTGAAGCAGGCCGGCTATGACGCGGTGGTCACCTACGGCCGCGCCGACAAACCGGTTTACCTGGTGGTGGACGACGGCGAGGCGGTGCTCAAGGACGCCGGCGAGATGTGGGGCACCGACGCCTATGAGACCGAGGACGCCATCCACTCCGGCGACGGCGAGGATTTTGAGGTGGTCTCCATCGGCCAGGCCGGCGAGCGCCTGGTGCGCTTTGCCAACATCCAGACCCGCAAGAAGTCCTTTTTGGGCCGCTGCGGCCTGGGCGCGGTGATGGGCTCCAAGAACCTCAAGGCCATCGCGGTGCGCGGCGACAACGCCTACGAGGTGGCCGACCCGGACAAGCTCAAGGCGCTGAATTCGGAGATCAACAAGCGCCTGGTGGAGATGGACAATGAAAAGCCCGAGTGGCTGCAAATCAAGAAGGTGGGCACCGCCATGGCCACCGAGTTGTTCGCGCCCCAGGGCAACCTGCCCATCAAGAACTACTCCCTGGCCGACTGGCCCGAGGGCGTGGAGGCCTGGCATGCCTCCCAGTATCACGAAAAGCTGGAGATCACCCCCTGGCCCTGCAAGTTCTGCGTGATCCAGTGCCACAACAAGACCAACTTCACCGAGGGCCCCTACGCCTACCAGGGCAAGGGACCGGAGTACGAGTCCTTCGCCATGATGGGCTTCAACACCATGTGCAAGGACGTGCGCGCCATCTCCTATGCCTGCGAGTTGGCCAACCTCTACTCCATGGACACCATTTCCCTGGGCGTGATCATCGCCTTTGCCATGGAGGCCTACGAGAAGGGCATCATCTCTAAGGACGACACCTACGGCTTGGACCTGGTCTGGGGTAACGACGACGCCGTAGTGGAGCTGACCAAGCACATCGGCCTGCGCAGCGGCGGCCTGGGCTATCTGTTGGGCGAGGGCACCAAGTTGGCCGCCGAAGCCCTGGGCCAGGGTGCGGAGGACTTCGCGGTGCAGATGAAGGGTACTGAGATCGCGGCCCACAACTGGCGGGCCCAGTACATCTCGGCGCTCAACTACGCCACCGGCTGCGCCTCCGGTCCCAACCACGAGCGGGGCAACAGCCAACACATCTGGGTGGGGCACATCACCCTGCCCGAGTGGGGCCTGGACCACGTGGAGAACGAGGAGCGCTGGGAGTGGAAGAAGGCGCCGGACATCAACGCCAAGTTCCACGACTACTGCAACATCATCAACTCCGCCGGCCACTGCAAGTTCCAGGAGTTCCGCTCCTACACCCTCAGCGACCTGACCGCTTCCTTGAACGCCATCATGGGCCTGGACTGGGACACCGACGATCTGAGGAAATGCGGCGAGCGCATGACCACCCTGCAGAAGCTTTTAAACGTGCGCTACGGCTGGAAGTGGGAGGACGATTTTGAGTGGCCCAAGCGCTTCTTCGAGCCGGTGAGCGAGGGCCCGGCGGCGGGCAAGATCCCCATCGGGCTAGGCGACGCCATCCAGGAGTACTACGCGATCCGCGGCTGGGACAACGACGGGATTCCCACCGAGGAGCTCTTGATGCGCCTGGGCATGGAAGAATACGCCGCTAAACTGTAAAATGATATCAGGCGGGGCTACCCAGCCCGCGCGGTTATCGCGGCCGGCCCCCAACGGGGGCCAGCCTTTTTTGACATCGGGATGTATGGCATGAACGTACAGATCATGTGCAAAGATCATGAGTTCGAGCCGGGCACCACCTTTGAAAAGGTGGCCCAGTTGGTCCGGGAGCGGGTCAAGGACGAACCCATGATCAAGACCATCAAGGCCAAGACCGGCAAGGACCACATCGTGTTCGTCTTAAACGGGCGCATCATCAGAGAGCCCGAGTTTACCAGCACCCCCTTGAACGAAGGCGACGACATCCGCTGGGTGCATCCCTATTTCGGAGGCTGAGACCGGCTTCAAAAATTAGCCAACTCAAAACCAAACCCGGCCCTCTGGGCCGGGTTTTTTGCGTGAAGGGCGGCCGGATTAAGCGTTCTGGTCCTCGCGCTGCTGGTAGAAGAACTCCATGGTCTCTTCCACCATGCTTATGTGCGAGTCCATGGCCGCCGCCGCCCGGTCTGGATCGCGGGCCTTGAGCGCCTTGTACACCTTGTGGTGCTCGTAAAGCGACCTCTGCAGGCGGTC